>JACCRK010000378.1 GCA_013813565.1 Herpetosiphonaceae bacterium | reverse complement strand
GGTTGTGGCCGAGCGAGGACAGGGTGACAGTTCCGGCGCCTTCGTCAAATACCAGGCACTGCCCGCCGCTGTTGCCAACCACAAGGCTGTTGCGCAGGGTCAGGGTGGCGTTGGAGGCGGTGAAGGTGCCGACAAACATGCCGCCGGTGGTGCCGCCTGGGGCGGTGTTGCTTACGACGCTGGTGTTGACCAGATTGAGCACGCCGTCGGTGTGGAAGACCGCGCCGCCGTGCCAGCCGGTGGTGCTGTTGCCGCTGATCGTGCTGTTGACCACGTTGGCGTTGCTCAGCAGGCGCAGCCCGCCGCCGACCTCGTTGGTGGTGTTGCTGTAGATCGTCGTGTTGCTGATGGTGACGGTGCTGTTGAAGAACGCGTACACGCCGCCGCCGTTGCCAGCGGTGACCTTGTTGTCGCGGATGGTGCTGTTGATCACGGTCAGCGTGCTATTCTCGCCGCTGTAGATGCCTGCGCCACCCTTCCAGAAATCAGTGCCGTCGGTGGTGACCCGGTTGTTGGCCACCGTGACGTGGTCGAGGGTCAGGGTGCCGTTGTTGAGGACACCGCCGCCGAGCTGGAAGCCATAGCCGTTGGTCAGGGTGATCGCCTTGACGGTGGCGCTGGCCAGGGGGTTGACGACGAGCGTGCGATAGGTGTCGGCGCCGCTGATCGCCAGGCCGGGGGCGTCGCTGCCGTCGATGGTGACGCTGCTCTCCAGGGTCAGATCAGCGGTCAGCACGATGGTGCTGTTGGCCAGGCTGGGGGCGAAGCGCACAACGCCACTGGCGCAGACCTCGCCGAGGGTCGCTGGCAGCGATCCGGGGCCGCTGGCAGCCGAGCTCGTGACGGTGAGCTCATTCTCACAGCCAGAGATCACCCGCACCTGGTCGATCGAGACGGTGGCGCTGGCGGCGGTCGGCAGGACGAAGCGATAGCCGCGCACCGCGTTCAGGCTCAGGCCATCGTTGGGGGCGTCGGGCGGCTGGACACCGGAGCGGGTGAAGCTGCTGAAGGGCAGCTCAATCTTCTGCCAGCCAGTGAAGTCATCGTTGAAGCTGCTCTCAAAGCGCTCGGCGCTGTCGTCGGCCTGGTAGACGCGGACATAGTCGACCTTCATCTCCTGCGGGAACACCGTGTTGTTGCCGACCGGGCCGCCGAAGTTGCCGCCGACCGCCACGTTGAGCAGCAGGAAGAACGGGTGATTGAAGACCCACTCGTCTGGGGCGACATCGGATGGCTCGGCGGTGTGGTACAAAATATTGTCAACGTACCAGTTGATCAAATTTGGCTGCCACTCGATGCGGAAGGTGTGGAAGTCATCGGGCACATCGGCGGCAAAGGTGTGGATGCTGCCAAAGCTCTGGCCGCCGGCGTAGCCGGGGCCGTGGATTGTCCCAAAGACCTGCTTGGGCTCGCGTCCGACAAACTCCATGATGTCGATCTCGCCGGTTTGTGGCCAGCCAACCTGGGCAATATCGGTGCCGAGCGACCAGAACGCCGGCCACAGGCCCGCGCCACGGGGCACCTTGATCCGCGACTCGATCTTCCCGTAGGCGAACTCGGCCTTGTTGGTCGTTAGCAGGCGGGCCGAGGTGTACTGGCAGGGGCCGTAGTAGCAGTGCAGGCTGGTGGTGCCCGACACATCGCGGGTAGTGATCACCAGGTTGCCCGTGCCGTCGGTGGCGGCGTTGTCGGTGCTGTTGGTGTAGTATTCCAGCTCGTCGTTGCCCCAGCCCACATTGCCGTTGGCGGTGCCATCGCCAATCTCGTGGGTCCAATTTTCCGGGTTGGGAGCGGTGCCAGCGGCGGTGTTGAACTCATCGCTCCAGACCTCGTTCCAGCCCGTCGGGCCGGGGTCGGCGGCGCTGTTGTCGAGCAGCTGCATGGTGACTGGCTGGCCGGTGTTGCGGCCGTAGTACCAGAAGCTCATGCCTGGGTTGCCGCGCAGGTCGATGCCCTGGGCGAACGTGCGGCCAAACGCGGCCCCGCTGCCGGTGTAGGTGGCGTCGAGCACACCCTCGTAGGCGCCCTGGCCGGGCAGGGACTGCGGATCGCCGGCCATAATCTCGCGGTGGGTCAGGGTGACGCCAGCGGTGCTATCCCAGCCCGCTGACGGCCCCTCGAAATCGTTGAGCAGCAGCGGGTCGTAGATCTCATTGTCGTTAATGGCGATCCGGGCGGTCCTGAGCACGCCCAGCTCGGCGCTGATCGGGTTGGTTATGCTAATCAGAATGCCCTCATCGCCCTCATACTTGCCATCCTCCAGGGTTGTGACCGGAATGCTCTGCTCGAGCTGGCCAGTGGGGATTGTGACGGTGCCGGAGGTCGATGTGTAGTCGCGGCCAGGGGTGGCCTGGGCGGGCGCGGTCGCGAAACTCACCGTCACCGGGTGGGTCGCGATTTTGGTCAGCTTGACCTTCGCGCTGGCGACGCTGCCCTCCTGAGCGGCGTAGCTGACATTCGACAGGCTGACCGCCAGCGGGATCGGCGGGGCGACGCCATAGACCTGCACGTCGTCGAGATAGTAGGTGTAGGTATTGCCGGCGGTGGCCACCGCGCCGAAGGCCCAGCCGTGGACCTGGCTCAGGGTGAAGCCATCGTTGGGCGCTCCGTTGCCGACGTTTTTGCGATTGAACGTGTTGAACGGGAACTGCTTCAGCTGCCAACCGCTGAAGTTGTCGAGGAACTCGACCGAGTAGCGCTCGGCATCGTCGGTGGTCGAGTCGTCATTGCGGTTATCGAGGACATCGATAAACAGTCTGGTGCCGCTGTTGCTGCCGTAGATCCAGAACGACATTCCGGCGTAGGGGCTCCAGTCCTGGGTGACCCACTCGTTGACCGCGGCGTTCTCGAAGGCGTGGATCACCACGCCATATGAGACGACATTGAAGTCGGTCTTCAGCACGTTGTTGCCAACAGGCGACCCTGGCAGCGCCACCGGCGGGGTGGTGCTGCGGCCAAAGGTTGTCGTGGTGGCGGGGTTGGGGTCCTTGGCGACGAAAAAGCCGATTGGGATGGCGCCGGCCTGGCCGTTGGTGACCAGCGGCGCCTCGAAGTTGTCGACCACCGGCAGGGCGGCCGCCGCGATGGCACGCGGCATAGACGGAACCATTGCACTGGCCACAAACAGGCTCAGCAGCACAAAAAAAGCGACGGTTCGATGGACATTCATATAAGTCCTCCATAGTTGTTAGTGATCAGCGATCACTGATGTAGGGCGGGTCTCTAGTACCCGCCCGACCCGTTAGCGTTCCACAGTCACTGGTCAAAAGGGCGCAACAAATCATGCCTGGCCACATCATGGCAAGCTTGCCGCAGTTTGGGTGGGGCCGCCGCCGATCGCGGCAGCCCCGGCGGACTTAGACTGGCTGAACCGTATTGTGCGCGATCACGCGGCTGTACCAGTGGGCGCTTTCCTTGGGGACGCGCTGCTGGGTTTCGTAGTCGACCCAGACCATGCCAAAGCGCTGCTTGTAGCCCCAGCCCCACTCAAAGTTATCCATCAGCGACCAGGCGAAGTAGCCGCCCAGCTTGACCCCGGCCTGGATGGCCCGCTCGCATGCCACCAGGTGGTCGTGCAGGTACTGGATGCGCCGGTGGTCATGGACCTTGCCGTCGCCGTTGGGGCCGTCGGAGTAGCTGGCGCCGTTCTCGGTGATGTAGATATTGGCCGGGTTGTAGTCGGCCTGCACCCGTATCAGCAGCTGGTACAGGCCATCGGCATAGACCTCCCAGCCCATCTCGGTCCACTCGTTTTCGGGCGCCTGGAAAACGCTGCGCGGCTCGTTATCGGCCTCGGGTACCTGGCTGTTGCGCAGCACGGCCCGGCTGTAGTAGTTGATGCCCAGAAAATCGGTGGCGGCGGCGATCGTCTCCAGGTCGCCGGCCTGAACAAAGGCCATGCCGCCGGGCAGACGGCCTGCGGCGGCATAGTCGGCGACCATATCCGCCGGGTAGCCGCGGCCGTAGATCGGGTCGAGAAACCAGCGGTTGAAAAACCCATCGAAGTGGCGGGTTGCCTCCTGGTCGTGCTGGCTGGACGAGGCCGGCTCAGCCGGAGTCAGATTCAGCGTGATGCCGACCTGCGCTCCGGGGCTGTTGCGCCGGATCACATCGACCGCCCAGCCGTGCGAGAGCAGCAGATGGTGGCTGGCGGCCAGCGCCGAGGGCCAGTCTTGCAGGCCAGGGGCGTGCTCGCCATTCTGGTAGCCCAGAATGCTGGCGCACCACGGCTCGTTGTGGGTGATCCACTGCTTGACCCGGCCGCCCAGGGCGCTGGTGACGACATCGACGTACTCAACAAAGGCCTCGGCGGTGGAGCGCACCGCCCAGCCACCCTCATCCTGCAAGGTTTGGGGGAGATCCCAGTGGTAGAGGGTGGCAAACGGCACAATGTCATTGGCTAGCAGCTCATCAACCAGGTCGCTATAGAACTTCAGGCCCTTCTGGTTGACCGCGCCACGGCCGTTTGGCAGGATGCGCGGCCAGGCGATCGAAAAGCGATAGACCTGCAGCCCAAGCTGCTTCATGATCGCGATATCGTCGCGCCAGCGGTGGTAGTGGTCACAGGCCACATCACCATTGCTGCCATCTTTGATCGCGCCAGGCTGACGGCTGAAGCGATCCCAGATCGACTCGCCGCGGCCATCTTCGTTCCAGGCTCCCTCGATCTGATACGACGAGGTTGCCGCACCCCACAGGAAGTCGGTCGGAAAACGGGATAGAGACATACAAACTCCTTCGCGCTGTTGGGCGCTACAAATCCAGGCCTGCTCACATTGGAGCATCCAAGAGGAACATTATTCTCAAGTCTGGGTCAGATCATGCGGCGGGCTGCGCGGCGCTGTTGTCCGATCCATACAGATGGCAGCGCACCCAGTGGTCTGCTGACAGCATGGTGGTGCTGGGCATCACCTCGCGGCAGATCGGCTTGACATGCGGGCAGCGGGCGGCAAACGGGCAGCCGGGCGGCGGGTCGATCAGCGACGGGATCTCGCCGCGGGTCTCCAGGCGAGTCGGCTGATCCAGGCTGTGGGGGTTGGGCACGGCCGAGAGCAGCAGCTGGGTGTAGGGATGGCTCGGGTGCTCCATCAGCTCACTGCTTTCGGCACCCTCAACGATATGCCCCGCATACATCACCATCGTTTTATCGCCAATGTAGCGGGCGCTGGCGATATCGTGGGTGATGTACAGATAGCCGATGCCATAGTCTTTCTTCAGCTGGGCCAGCAGATTGAGCACGCCGATGCGGATGGAGACATCGAGCATCGAGATCGGCTCATCGGCCAGGATGATCTCCGGGTCGACGGCCAGGGCGCGGGCGATGGCGATGCGCTGGCGCTGGCCGCCCGAAAGCTGGTAGGGGAATTTGCTGGCGAAATCAGCGGGCGGATTAAGGCCGACCTTGGCCAGCAGCTCGTTGATGCGCCCCTCGCGGTCGCGGCGGCGCTGGACCTTGTGGTGCAGCAGCAGCGGGCGGGCGATGTGGTGGCCGATCGTGTGGACCGGGTTGAGCGAGCTGAACGGGTCCTGGAAAATCATCTGGACGCGGTTGCGGTAGCCCAGCGAGGCCCCGCGTGGCTCGACCTTGAGCATATTCTTGCCCTTGAACAGAATCTCGCCGCTGCTTGGCTGCATCAGGCGGGCGATCAGGCGGGCGGTGGTGGATTTGCCGCTGCCCGACTCGCCCACCAGCGCGACGACCTCGCCGACGCGGATGCTGAATGACACATCGTTGAGCGCATGCACCTGCTGTTTACCGAACATGCCGCCAACCGGGAAACGTTTGCTGAGGTTGCGCACCTCCAGCACGACAGGGTGATCATCAAGGTCGATCATAGGGTACCTCGCTCGGTTCGCGGCGTAACGCCGGTTAGCTCATAGAGATGGCAGGCGGCACGGTGGACCGGCGCAACCTCACGCAGCGCCGGTCGCTGCAGGGAGCAGATCGCCATGGCTTGGTCGCAGCGCGGGTGAAAACGGCAGCCGCTTGGTGGCTTGCCCATGTCAGGCGGCGAGCCGGGGATGCCGGTCAGCTTGACCTTGGGGCCGACCAGCGAAGGAAACGAGCTCATCAGGCCACGGGTGTAGGGATGCTGCGGGTTATTGAAGACATCGTGGGCGTCAGCCGTCTCGACAATCTCGCCAGCGTACATAATCCCGATGCGGTCGGAGAACTCGACCATCAGCGACATATCGTGAGTGATAAACAGGATCGAAAAACCCATCTTGTCTTTCAGATCGCTGATCTGCTGGAGGATCTCTTTCTGGACCACGACGTCCAGCGCCGTGGTCGGCTCGTCCATAATCATCAGCGGCGGGTTAAGCGCCAGGGCGATGGCGATCACGGCGCGCTGGCGCATGCCGCCCGAAAGCTGGTGCGGATAGGCCGCCAGGCGGCTGCGCTCAATGCCGACCAGATCGAGCAGGTGGGCGGCCTTATCCATGCTGTCAGCCTTGCTCAGCCGCAGATGGCACTGGATCACATCGCAGATCTGCTCGCCGATCGTCATCACCGGGTTGAGCGCGTTCATGGCGCTCTGAAACACCATCGAGACATCGCGCCAGCGAAAGCGCGCCAGCTCATCGCCATCCATCTCCAGCACATCGTCGCCGGAGAAATTCACATGGCCGCCGGTGATCACCGCTGGCGGGTGCAAGATTCGCATGATGGCGTGGGCGATCGTGGATTTGCCGCTGCCCGACTCGCCGGCCAGCCCGAACACTTCGCCGTGGGCGATCGAGAACGAGACATGGTCGACCGCGCGCACCGGGCCACGTGGCGTGCGGTACTCCACGCACAGATCATCGACCGTCAGCAACGCCTCGTTTGGCTGCACGAACGACTGGCGTGGCAAGAGTGCTGCGTTGTTTGAAGACATTGGAAAGTTCCTTTTCTGCCCGCAACCGCGGATTGGTGATTTCATCCATCGCATAGTTGATCATAGCCAGGGCGAAGGCGATCAAGGCCACGCACAGACCCGATGGCACAATCGTCCACCAGGCTCCGACCAGCAGTCCGGCGTTGTTCTGGGCCCAGTAGAGGTTGCTGCCCCAGGTGACATCGCTGATGTTGGTCAGGCCGAGAAAGCTTAGGCCGGTCTCGGCACCGATGGCGTAGATGATCGAGCCAAACATGCCCGACACGATCAACGAAGTCATGTTGGGCAGGATCTCACGGAAGATGATGTTGAAGTGGCCTTCGCCAGACACAATCGATGACGCCACGAAATCCTTGGTGCGCAGGCTGAGGGTCTGGGAGCGCAGCACCCGTGCGGGCCACGCCCAGCCGATCACGCTGAGCACAAGGATGATGGTGAATTTCCCCGGCGCCAGAAAGGCCGCCATAATGGCGAGCAGCGGCGTGCCGGGAATAATCAGCACCACGTTGGTGAGCAGCGAAAGCACATCATCGATCCAGCCGCCGAAGTAGCCGGCGGTCATGCCCATGATGATGCCCAGTAGGGTGACGAGCAAGCCGGTGCCAAAGCCCACCATGAGCGAGGTGCGAGCGCCCCAGACGGTCTGGGAAAACACATCTTTGCCCTGGCCGGTGGTGCCAAACCAGTGTTTGGCCGAGGGCGCCTGGTGCGGGCGCCCGACAAATTTATTCGGATCGTGTCTGGCGATCACCGGGGCAAAGGCGGCCGTGAACACAAACACTACCATGATCACCAACCCAATCAAGGCCTTGGGATTGCGCAAAATCGCGATCAGCCAACCAAAGCGAGCCGCAAAGGCTGAAGCCGGCTGGCTGGTTGGCTTGGCTTTGTCTTCGCTCAGGACCAGCGCCGCTGGATCGTTGGCGTGTTCTTGCATAGTAGTGCCTCTTTAGTGGGCGGGTACAGAGACCCGCCGTACATGATTCGCCTGTAGGGCGGGTCTCCGTACCCGCCGGCATTCCGCAGATCTCTTCGGGCAGCTGCTAGCTCCCCCGCACCCGTGGGTCCAGGCGAACATACAGCAGGTCGACGATGAGATTGGCGCCCAGCACTGCCAGCGTGATCATCAGGAAGATGCCCTGCATCAGCGGATAGTCCAGGTTGCTGACTGCGCGAATGAGCAGGTAGCCAAGCCCAGGGTAGGAGAACACGGTTTCAACGATGATCTGGCCGCCGAGTACGAAGCCGAGGGCCATGCCGAAGGCGGTCATATTGGGCAGCAGGGCGTTGCGGGCCGCGTAGTGGAACATCACCCGGCGGGTTGACAGGCCCTTGGCCGAGGCCAGCGTGATGTAGTCCTCGCCGAGCACGTTGATCATCGTGTTGCGCATGCCCAGCACCCAGCCGCCGATCGAGACCAGGATAATCGACAGCGCGGGCAGGATGAGATGGCTGATAACGCTGCTGATAAAGGGCCAGGTGAAGGCGGGCGTCAGCCGGTCGGAGTAGGCGTGGCGCAGGGGGAACCAGCCCGCCTTGAAGCCAAGCACATACAGCGCGACCATCGCCAGCCAGAAAAACGGAAACGAGCCAAGGAAGATCAGCAACGGCGGAAAGATGTTATCCAGCTTGCTGCCACGCTTCCAGGCGCTTATGATCCCAAGCATGCTGCCCAGGACGAAGCTGATCACCAGGGCGGTGATGCCGATCAACAGCGTCCAGATCAGCCCGCTGCCGATCACAGTGGTCACCGGTGATGGAAAAGCCGAGATAGAAATGCCGAAGTCACCGCGAACAGCGTGGGAAAGATAGCCGAAGTATTGTTCAATTAAAGGGGCGTCGTTGAAGCCGAACGCTTCTTTCATGGCTTCAAGTTGCTCGGGCCGAAGCTGGCCGCGATAGCGGGCAAAAATGGTCGATGCCGGGTCTCCGGGCATCAGGCGAGGCATGAGAAAGTTCAGGGTGAGCGAAGCCCAGGCGGCAACGCAGTAAAACCCAATTCGACGTAGAACATACCGCATCGTTGCTTTCCTTTCCGTGTAGGGCAGGGCGGCGGCATTACGCCGCCGACCTGCTTGGGCGGACTAGTCGTTGCTATTTGGGCTTGACTGTGGTTAGCAACAGCAGTTGGTCAGATGTGCTGAAGGGCGACCCGGAAGCGTACGGATCATCCTTGGTCGGGAAGCCGGTGAAGCGCGTGGTGTTGTACTCGAACCACATCGGGCCGGGGAACAGCGGGACGGCTGGAGCCTCGGCGGCGAATGCTTCCTGCATCTTCTCGGCAACCGCCTTCTGGGCGGATGGGTCCGAGGTTACGGAGAATTCTTCGATCAGCGCGTCCATGTCTTTGCTGACGTAGCGATGCCAGTTTTCGCTGGCGACTTCGCCAACCGGCTTGAAGGTTGCACTCGACATCTGGCCGCGGTAGAAGTTGATTGGGGTCGCGCCGCCGGTGCTCCAGCCGATTGACATATCGAACTCGCCTTTATTGACCTTGTCGATCCAGGCACTGAAGTCGTAGGTCTTGACGGTTACGTCAATGCCGACTTCTTTGAGATTCTGGGACATGATTTCACAGGCCGAAACCCAGTCGGACCAGCCCGAGACCACGTTGAGATCGTACTTCAGCGGGGTGCCATCGGTGGTGGTGCGGATGCCATCGGCGCCGCGGGTCAGGCCGGCGGCGTCCAGGGCCGCGTTGGCTTTCTCAATATCTAGAGTGGTCCAGTCGCCAGCATCAACGATCGCCTGGCTCTTGAAGCTTGGGTAGGCGTCGCTCAGGCCGGTGGCGTCGGCGGGCTTGGTGTAGTCGTACATGGCCACCGCCACGATCTGGTCGCGGTCGATCGCCTGGCTGATGGCCTTGCGGACGTTGACATCGTCAAATGGTGCCTTGGTGGTGTTGAGGTACAGGAAGACTGTGCCGCCAGCAGACGGGAAGAAGTAGCCGTTGTTCGGGTCTTTGGCTACAAAGGTCTTCTCGATGTCGGGGATGAAGTTGCCCGCCCAGTCGTTCTCACCGTTGATGGTGGCCAGGTTAGCCTGATCGTTGCCTGGGTAGGCCGGGAAGCGCATACCAGCGATGTAGGGCTTGCCTGCCTGCCAGTAGTTGGGATTTTTGCCCACACCGTAGATCTGGTTCTGGAACAGGGTGATTTCGGTGAACGGGCCAGTTGCGACCGGGTTCTCGTTGGTGAACTTGACCGGATCTTCGATGGTCGACCAGATGTGCTCGGGCACGATGATCTGGTTCATAATATCGTACACACCAGGGGTGAACACTTTCTGGAAGGTGAAGTCCACCGTTTTTTCGTCGGTAGCGGTGACACTGTCCAGGTACGTCCAGGCGCTGCTGCCGGTCACCAGGGCGGTGTTGGACTTGAGCAGGTTCCAGGTGTAGGCCACGTCTTTGGCGCTGAACGGCTTGCCGTCCGACCATAGGACGCCATCGCGGATAGTGAAGGTCAGGATTTTGTTGTCGTCGCTCCACGTGTATTCGGTGGCCAGCCACGGCACAATCTCGCCCTTGATGGTGTTGTACACCATTAGCGGCTCATAGATGCCATAGAGCGTTGGGAAGCGGCGATCGGTGACGAAGGGATTGAAGTTGCGGACCCAGGTGGCCTGCTGCTCGGTTGAGGCGGTCAGGTAATCTTTGAGTGCGTCGGCACTGCCACTGGTATCAGCGGTCGGTTCAACCGCAGGAACGGCGGTCGCTTCAACGGCGGGGACGGCGGTTGGCTTGGCATCGGGCGCCGCGGTTGCATCGGTGTTTCCCGAGACTGCCGGGACCTCGGTTGCGACGCTGGGGGCGGTCGTTGGTGTGACAGCGGCACCACAGGCGGCCAGAATCAGCATCATGATCATCAGCAGTGAAAAGAATGGCGTGCGCTTAAACATGGGTCGTACTCCTTTGTAGTTTTGATCAGGTCATCTTTGAAAAGGTATCAGCATTGAATCCGATGGCTCCAAATTGCTCCTGTTTCAGCCGATCTGTGATGTTAGTCCGCGGCACCTCCTGCGTTACGGCTACCGGCACCCGATGACTGGCGCACTACCAGGTTGGTGGGCAGCAATGTTCGGGCAGACACTGGCATGGTGCCCTCGATCATTGATATAAGGATCTGAGCTGCGACGTCGCCAGTCTCAAACATCGGCTGGTTGACCGAGGTCAGGGCCGGGCTGACGTACGACGCCACTGGAAGATTATCAAAACTGGCTAGGGATACATCGTCCGGCACCCGCAGGTCGGCATCATGGATGGCGCGCATTGCCCCAATGGCCATGGTGTCGTTGGCCACGAAGACGGCGTTCGGGCGGGTGGTGTGGTCCAGCAGCCGCTGCATGGCTTGGTAGCCGCTTTCCTGGGTGAAGTCGCCCTCAAGAATCAGCTCGGGCACCACCGACCGGCCGTTTTGCAGCAGGGCTTGCTTGAAGCCGTCGCGCCGCTCCAGGCCAACCATGGTGTTGAGCGGCCCAGTGATGGTGGCAATAACCTCGTTTCCACTATCAATCAGATGCTGGACGGCGATACAGGCGCCCTGACGGTTGTCGACATCTACCGAAATAATGTTGGTAAAGTAGGGGTGGTTGCCCACCATCACCAGCGGAATATTTTGCTTGATCACCACCGGCAAAATTGGGTCGTCGATGTCGCTGGCCAGGGTGAGCACGCCGTCGAAGTGGCGGCCACGGAGCAGGTTTTTATAGAAAGTTTCTTCAACCGTGGAGCTGACCATGGAGAGCATCAGGTAGTAGCCTAGTCGGTTACATGCCTCGGTGATGCCTTGAATGATGCGCGGGAAGTATGGGTCGGCAAAGACAACCACGGCGCTGCGTGGGATCAGGAGCCCAATGATTTTGGTGCGGCTGCTGGCCAGGCTGCGGGCGGCCGCGTGCGGGGTGTAGTTGTTGTCTTTGATGACCTGGAGTACCCGTTCGCGCAGCGCCGGACGCACATGCGGGTAGTTGTTCAGCACTCGTGAGACGGTGGCCGCCGATACTTGGGCTAGCGCTGCGATCTCTTCTATTTTAAGTGAGTTCGTCATTGAAATCGCTTTCACAATCGCTAGATGCAGGCAATCAGGTTCGGATAAGTAGTTGGATCGAACCTAACGATCAGGCCATTGGTGTTGAAGGTGGGTTGGTTGTCGCAATCGCCAGAGGCATTTGAATATCTCTTGAAAGCGATTTCAATGGATTATAACGGCAGGATTATTGTTTGTCAACATGGGTGTTTGCGACGGTGGGGCGTACAATCTATGAAGCAAGCTGAGGGGCTAGTAGCAGTAGCTAGTGGCTAAGTAGTCTGTCAATCGTAGGATAAATAGACACTGATGGCCCGTTGGCTGAGCCTGTCGAAGCCAACGGGCCATCACTTTAGCCCTGACAAAGCACTACCTGCTGGATGCTAGCTGCTAGTGGCTAATTTACCCATTGGAGTCAGCTAATCCCCAACCCCTAGCCACTAACCATTGTCACGCTCCCAGCGGTAGATGGCGTTTTGAATGGCTTGCTGGCGGGTTGCGCCGGGCTGGCGGCGCTGCTCGTAGGCGATCAGGCGCTCGGCCAGGCCTTGGTCGCCACGGGCCTGTTCCAGCAGGGTGGCGTACAGCGCTTGCTCGCGGCCCAGCCCCAGGTTGAGCGCGGGCCGCTGGCGGAAAGCAAGGTAGCCGACCCCGACAACCAGGAGAATCAGCGGCAGCATAATGATCTCGCGGTAGTTGGTCTTGGAAGCGGTTCCAAAGACCAGGATCACGACCATCCCGATCAAGACGACCTTCATCCAGCCAGCCAGGGCCGACCGGCGCTCACGCCGCCACTCCAGGTCGTCGGGGTGATCGCTGGCTGGAAATACGCCGCCAGCCGCCGGGCCGCTGGACCAGCCGGTCTGCTCGTCGGAGCCGCACTCCGGGCAGGCGCGGGCGCTGGCTGGAACTTTGGCCTCGCAGTGCGGGCAGATGAAAAAGCCGCTCACGATCGATTCCTCCACTATGCTGATCGGAATTTGGCGGGCACGCCCTATGAGTCAACTAGATCTCGCTACACCTTAGGCGGCCTCAGCTGCTGGCGCAACAGCTGGACGCACTCCTGACATAGCTGGATACAGCTGCGCCGCCAGTGCCTGACGATAGCGGCGCCACCATCGGGATCGTCGCTGAGCATCTGCTGGATCTCGGCGGACTGCTGCTCGGCCTCCAGCCAAGTCCGCAGCGCAGGCGTGTGCTGGGTCGCCTCAACCAGGGCCGCCAGGGCCTTGCAGGCCCGCTGGTAATCGCCGCCGGGGCCACTGACGACGGTACGCACCAGCGGCGACTCGCGCTCGGTGCGGTCGGGCACGCCCTGACAGCGGCGCAGAATCCGCTCGCGGGCCTGCTCGGCGAATGCCGGGTCGATCAGCGATGCCACCACCGCGAGCTGCGGCGAGACCCAGCTGCCCTCGTCGAAGGCCGCCCACACCGCCGCGATGACCGGGGCCGACTGGTGCTGGCCAAGGATGCTGGCGACGCCGCCAACCAGATGCTCGCGCCAGTCCAGCCCATTCAGCAGAGCGCAGATCTCGCGGGCCGGGCTGGGCGAGCGGGCCAGCGACTGCACGATGGCGCTCATCGTCCACACAACGTTGTCGTTGAACCTGAGCAGATGAATATACAGCGGAGTCTGCCACTGTGGCTGGCGCACAAACAGGTGGGCAAACGAGGGATAGTCGGCATCGCTCATTAGGTTGTTCTCCGTTATTGGCCATGGTCGCTTGCGCGCAGCGGTTTGGGATGGAACATCAGCCTATTCTACTTGCCCCAACCCGGCCGTCAAGTCTGCCTGCAACCGGATCTGCCAGCGGGAAACGTTCGCTGCCAGGTGCCTGCTGGCTTCCAACTTGCTAGAACGATTGCGCCGAACGCCCACTGTTGGTCCGCGGATTGTCTGTGCTACGCCACACAAACCAATCAGTAAAGGAGAACCCCCGATGAACAAAGGAGAACGCCCAACCAATGTCGAGAAGCAAAACTCTGAGCCAGCGACTGCCAAGACCGAAGCCTTAGAAAACCACCGCGAACACCCCGAGGGCACCTACCTTACCACCGACCAGGGCGTGCGAATTGCCGATAATCACAATTCGCTGAAGGCGGGGCCACGTGGCCCGACCTTGCTGGAAGATTTTATCTTCCGCGAAAAGATGACCCACTTTGACCACGAGCGCATTCCCGAGCGGATTGTCCACGCCCGCGGATCGGCGGCCCACGGCTATTTTCAGGTGTATGAGTCGCTGGCTGAGTACACCAAAGCCAAGTTTCTCCAGGACCCGCAGGTTCAGACACCGGTTTTTGTGCGCTTCTCCACGGTCGCCGGCTTTCGTGGGTCGGCCGACACCG
This sequence comes from Herpetosiphonaceae bacterium, assembly GCA_013813565.1. Lineage (GTDB taxonomy): Bacteria > Chloroflexota > Chloroflexia > Chloroflexales > Herpetosiphonaceae > JACCRK01. Next base: position 19,185 of record JACCRK010000378.1, on the reverse strand, counting down.
TGCGCGATGCCCGCGGGTTCGCCACGAAATTCTATACCGAAGATGGCAACTTCGACCTCGTGGGCAACAATATGCCGGTCTTCTTCATTCAGGATGCGATCAAGTTCCCCGATCTGGTTCACGCGGTTAAGCCCGAGCCGCACAACGAGATGCCGCAGGCTTCGGCGGCCCACGACAACTTTTGGGATTTTATCTCGCTGATGCCTGAGTCCATGCATATGGTGATGTGGGTTCTCTCAGATCGGGCCCTGCCCCGCAGCTACCGCATGATGGAGGGCTTTGGTGTGCATACGTTCCGCTTCATCAACGCGGCCGGCACATCGCGCTTTATCAAATTCCATTGGAAGCCGCTGCTGGGCATGCACTCGCTGGTGTGGGATGAGGCCCAGAAAATCGCCGGAAAAGACCCGGACTTCAATCGGCGCGATCTGTGGGAGGCGATTGAGAAGGGCGCCTACCCCGAGTATGAGCTGGGCGTGCAGATCGTCGAGGAGGCCGATGCCGACTCGTTCGACTTTGACCTGCTTGACGCGACCAAGATTATTCCCGAGGAGCTGGTGCCAGTCCGCAAAATCGGCAAGATGACGCTCAATCGCAACCCGGATAACTTCTTTGCCGAGACCGAGCAGGCCGCGTTTCACCCCGGCCACATCGTGCCAGGCATCGATTTCAGCAACGATCCGCTGCTCCAGGGACGGCTGTTTTCCTACCTGGACACCCAGCTGATTCGGCTGGGCGGGCCAAACTTTGCGGAGATTCCGATCAACCGCCCGGTCGCGGCGGTCCACAACAATCAGCGCGACGGCTATATGCGCCAGACGATCAATAAAGGCCGGGTTAACTACGAGCCGAACTCGCTTGGCGGCGGCTGTCCGATGCACGCGCCCGAGGCGATGCAGGGTTTTGTGAGCCATGCCGAGACCATCGATGCGGCCAAGGTGCGTGAGCGCAGCGAGAGCTTCAACGACCATTTCACCCAGGCCACGCTCTTCTGGAACAGCCAGTCCGCGGTTGAAAAAGAGCATATTGTGCAGGCGCTGCAGTTTGAACTGGGCAAGGTCGAGCATATGCACATTCGCCAGCGGATGATCGAGCTGGCGGCCAATGTTGACCAGGAGTTTGCCGCACGGGTGGCCAGAGAGATTGGCGTGACCGAGTTTAGCGGCGATCTCAGCTACCTCAGCGAGTCGGCGGCCCCGAAGCCAGGCAGCCGGCGCGGGGCTGCGGCGCCAGGGCGCTCACCGGCGCTGAGCATGGAAAACACCGTCAAGGATTCGATTAAAACCCGCAAGATTGCGATTCTGGCCGCCGCCGGCTTCGACCACAGCGCCCTGCTGCAGATCAAGACCGCCCTTCAAGCGGCTGGCGCCCAGGTTGAGATTGTCTCGAAACATCTGGGCAGCATCAAGAGCGGCGACGGCCAGGAGGTGAAGGTCGATAAAAACTTCCTGACCACCGCATCGATCATGTACGATGCCGTGTATGTTGCTGGCGGCAAGCAGAGTATGGTAACCTTGCAGACCAGCGGCGAGGCGCTGCATTTCCTCAACGAGGCCTTCAAGCACTGCAAGCCGATTGGCGCCAGCGATGAGGGGATTGACCTGCTGATGCGCACGAATATCACCGGCGTTGAGCTCAGCGGCGCGGCATCGCAAAACCAGGTCACCAGCGACAAAGGCGTTGTCACGGTGCGCCACCAGGCCGGCGATAGCGGCTTTGCCCAAAGCTTTATTGATGCAATCGCCCAGCATCGCCACTGGGACCGCGACAAGAAGGATCAAGTTCCGGCCTAAGCTGTCCGCTCGAGTAGCTTCAAGGATAGCTGCAGGTGGCGGAGATCGTACCTCGCTCCGCCACCTGCAGCGTTGCGATCGGCCACTATCACCGTGAAACGAAGGTGACAAAGCGTTGAAACTAAATAACCTCAGCAAGGGAGGCTGGATGTGAGCGAACCGGAGATCAGATTGCCCGCCGAGGGTCGTTCCCAGTCCGAGGTGCTGGCCCAGCTTCGCCAGCTGCAGCAGCATGATGTCAACTGGCATGCCGGCAAGGTGTTCAGCCTGGTGTTCTACGCCGGCCAGGATGTGAGTGCGATCGCCCAGCAGGCCTATGGGCTGTTTTTTGCTGAGAATGCGCTCAATCCAAGTGCATTTCCAAGCCTGCGCCAGCTGGAGACCGAGGTGATCGCGATGACGGCGCGGCTTTTAGGCAGCTCCGGCCAGGTCGTTGGCAACATGACCTCCGGCGGCACTGAAAGTATCCTGATGGCGGTCAAAACTGCCCGCGACTGGGCCCGCGCCAGCCGGCCACGCGTTCGCCACCCAGAGATAATTCTTCCAGCGACAGCCCACCCGGCTTTTGAGAAAGCAGCCCACTATTTTGATGTCAAGGCTGTGCACGTGCCGGTCGATGCCAATTTTCAGGCCGATGTGGGCAAGCTGCGCAAGGCGATCACGCGGAATACGATTTTGCTGGTCGGCTCGGCACCCGCCTACCCCCACGGCGTGATCGATCCGATCCCGGCGATCGCCAGCCTGGCCGCTGAGCACACTATTCTGTGCCATGTTGATGCGTGCGTAGGCGGCTTCTTTCTGCCCTTTCTGCGCTCGCTGGGCCACCCGGTGCCACCATTTGATTTTGCGGTTCCCGGCGTCACGTCGATGTCGGTTGACCTTCACAAGTATGGCTATGCCGCCAAAGGCGCATCGGTGATCCTGTATCGGACGCCGGAGCTGCGCCGCCACCAGCTGTTTGTGTATACCGATTGGCCCGGCGGTATCTACGCCTCACCAACGATGACCGGCACGCGTCCAGGGGGCAGCATCGCGGCGGCCTGGGCGGTAATGCACTACCTCGGTCAGTCCGGCTATGAGCGCATCGCCGCCGAGGTCATGCGATCAACAGCGGCCCTCCGCGCCGGCATCGCCGCCATCCCCGGCATGCAGGTGGTGGGCGATCCTGTGATGAGCGTGCTGGCGATCGCCCACGACGATCTGGATATCTATGCGATTGGTGATGAGATGGCGCAGCGCGGCTGGCATCTCGACCGTCAGCAATCACCACCCAGCCTGCATATGACGATTAACGTTGTGCACACCACCAGCCTTGAGCTGTTTCTGACCGATCTGCGCGCCGCCACTGCGACGGTGCAGGCGGCAGGTGGCCGGCGGAAAACTGCTCTCAAGCACGCCGGCGTTCGCCTGGCCGCCCGGCTACTCCCACGGGTGCTGATCCGGCGACTGGCGCGGCGCGCAACTGCGGGCGTAGGTGGCGCCAGCGGCGGCCCCGAGCGCTCGGCGGCAATGTACGGAATGATGGGTGCGCTGCCGAACCGGGCCGACTTGAACGAGGCGGTGCTGGATATTGTGGAGCAATTCACGCTCCCACAGGATCGTGCCGCCGAATAAAGGATTGAGTATGCACAACGCTGGCCACCTCCCGGATCTGCCCACCGCTCCGCCCGCCCCCGCCCGGTTGCTCCGGCGAGTCAAGTGGCTCTACGGCTCAGGCGATTGGAGCCTGGCCAGCTTTAATACGCTGCGCCAGATTTTCTACGCGATCTTTCTGACCGATGTGGTTGGGCTGGATGCCCGTCTGGCCTCGTTTGCGGCGCTGATCGGTATTCTGTGGGATGCCCTCAACGATCCGATCGTCGGCACGTTCAGCGATCGACTGCACACCCGCTGGGGGCGACGCCGGCCGTTCTTGCTGATCTTCGCGGTGCCTTTTGGCCTGAGCTTTCTGCTGCAGTGGTGGGTCCCGCCCTGGAGCAGCCAGGTCGCCCTGATGCTGAGCGTCGGCCTGGCATTTATGCTGTGTGATACCCTGCAAACCCTGATCGCGGTCCCCTACGCCAGCCTGACGCCCGAGCTCACCAGTGACTACGATGAGCGCACCAGCCTGACCGGCCACCGCATGTTTTTCAACCTATGCGCCTCGCTGGTTACCGCTGTCGCCGCGCCGATCCTGATCGATACCGGCGGGGCGAACCAACAGCAGGGCTATCTCCTGATGGCGGCGATCTTTGGCGGCCTGGCGATCGTGCCGCTGTTGCTGGTTGGGCTGTTCATTCGCGAACGACCACTGCCAGCGCCAGCCACACAGCCTGCCAGCCCACCGCTGCGCACCAGCCTGGGCTTGCTCTGGCGCAACGTGCCGTTTCGCTATGCCACGCTGCTCTTTCTCTTCAACTGGGTTACGTTCGATCTGGTGGCGCTGATGCTGCCGTTTTTCCTGGTGTACTGGGTGGCGGCGGGCGACGTCCAGGCGGCCGTGAGCGTGGCTGGGGAGCCGCTGGCGCTGGAGTCAGCGGTGCTTGGGGCGATGCTGGTCACCTCCGTGGTGGCGCTGCCGCTGTGGATCTGGCTGGCCAAGCGCCTGAGCAAACAGCGGGCCTATGTGGCGGCGCTGATCCTGTGGGCTGTCGTGCAGCTTGCGCTGTTTCTGGTGCAGCCGGGCCAGGTTGGACTGGTTATTGGGCTGGCCGTGCTGGCGGGCTGCTCGGTGGCCGCTGCGCATGTGCTGCCAGATGCGATATTCCCCGACGTTATTGATTGGGACGAGGTGCGGACGCACCAGCGCCGCGAAGGTATCTACTATGGCATCAAGAACTTTGCCCGTAAGCTCACCGGAGCGATCGCCATTTTTATTGCGCTGCAAACCCTGGGCTGGTCCGGCTACCAGTCGCCCAGCGCGGGTGTGAGCCGCACCACCCAGAGCCCGGATACCCTGCTGGTGATCAGGGTGCTGACGGGCCCGTTGCCGGCGCTGCTGATCGGCGCGGCGGCGATCACGACGCTGGCCTATCCGCTCACCCGCCAGCGCCATCGGCGGATTCAGGCCGTGCTGGCGCGGCGCGCGGCGCATCGAGCACGGCGCTAGCACGGCGGGATGGCACGGATTGTCGCCGGCAGGGTTGCTTACGGATCGAGAAACGCCTGCCGAACTGCCAGCAGCAGCGGATCGCGGCTGCCCACCGGCGCGGTGGCGATATGGCCCTGGCCGATAGTCCAGATGATCGTGCCGCCAAGTCCCTGGCTGCGCACGTAGGTGCCCTTAGCCGCAATCGACTCGGCATCTTCATAAGAGATAAACGTGCAGCTCTGTGGCCCCAGGCCCGCCGCTGAGCTGAGATAGGGCACCTTGGCGAGCGCATCGAAGCTGCGCACCGCTGGCTGGTAGTAGTGCTGCATGATGTTGGCGTAGCTCATCGCGTTGTCGCTTTCGCCCTGCGACACCTGGCCGTTGAGCGGCTGGCGCGGCTGGGTCACCCCCCGCCAGCACGAGCCATAGAAGCCGATGCCGATGCCCAGCTTGACGGCCGGGACACCGGCGCTCAGATAGCTGCCGACGCTGGTCTCGATCGAGCTTGGTCGGGACGGACTGTGGCCGCCGAGTGCGGCGAAGTGCCAGCTCTCCCAGCCGTCCCAGTTTCCCGCCATGTCGTAGCTCATGATGTTGATCTGGTTGACCAGCCCGGCCAGCTGGGCGTAGTAGGCGTCGACAGCGCCGGGGAAGTTGGCGTTGACCCAGCCAACCGGGATGGTCAGCAGGATGCCGGGCCGGGCGGCGCGCAGATCCTGGAGCAGGGCCAGCAGCAGCGGGCGGTCGCTATCAAGGATCGGCTCCCAGTCCACATCGATCCCGTCGTAGCCGAGATCGTCCAGCGTGGCGAGCAGGTTCTGGACGAACGCGGCGCGGCGGGCGGGCTGGGCGGCGGCCACAAAGCCAGCGTGCTCGCCAGCCCCGCCCAGCATCAGGATGGCCTTGCGGTTGTTCTGGTGGGCGCGGTCGGCCAGCGCCCTGGCCATCGCCGGGCCATTGACCGGGTCAATATCGAAGTCAGTGATGACGCTGCCATCGCTGGCCGGGCGGATGCGGCCGACGATCAGGTGGGTGATGGCGCTGAAGTCGACCGCCGCGACAGGATACAGGTCGCGCTGGTAGCCGACATAGTAGCCGGAGACCCAGCGCGGTGCGCCGCCAGGGTTGAGGAGCAGCGGCTGATAGACTTTAAAGGTGGGAAGCAGCAGGCTGAGCGCCGGCCGGGCCTGCGCCTGCAGCGCCCCAAATCCGATCAGCAGAACCATAGTGGCGAGGATTGCGCACTGCGAGCGCCGGCGTGAGATACCAGACATCACAACCCCTTTCTGAAAAATAACGGAATAGCGCGGCAAGTATAGCAAGTCTTTGGCGGAGACGGGCCAGCAGCTCAATCCCGTCGGGCTGGTGGTGGAAGGGCTGAGCTCCGCCCAACCTGGCTAAGAGTACTCTATAATGTGATCGTTGGTCTGCTAACGTCGTAATCGTTCTGGTGCTTTTTCATTCGATGGAACACGAGCGCGATCAGCGGCTGGAAGAGAGGCTCCATGCCCCGCGATACCATGACCTTTGACCCGGCACTGATTCGGCCTTACCTGCCCTCAGACCGCTATGCCGCGCTGCGTCAAGGTATACCGCTGCCCGAACGTGCCCCAGGGGCAGTGCTCTTTGCCGATATCGCCGGCTTTACCGCCCTGACCGCCGCTCTGGCCGCCCAGTTCGGCATGCGCCGGGGTGCCGAGGAGGTCACCCGTCAGATCGATGCCGTTTATACGGCGCTGATCGGTGTGCTTGATCGCTACGGCGGCAGCGTCGTCGGCTTCAGCGGCGATGCAATCACCTGCTGGGTGGACAATGATGATGGCTGGCGCGCCACCTGCTGCGCCCTGGCCATGCAGACCACGATGGCCACCTTCGCGGCGCTGCCCGTCTCCGATGGCACGTCCATCGCCCTGACGATCAAGGTTGCGGTCGCCAGCGGCTCGGTGCGCCGCTTCCTCGTCGGCGATCCCGCTATCCAGCACCTGGATGTGCTGGCCGGCGCCACCCTGGAGCGGCTGGCCCAGGCCGAGGCACTGGCCCGTAGCGGCGAGGTGGTGCTGGATGCCGCCACCGCCCAGCGGCTGGCCGGCCGAATCACGATCGGCGCCTGGCGTGACAGCGCTGGCGGCCCGATGGCGGTGGTCGCAGGTTCTGGCGCTGCCGACCCCCTAGCCTCGACCTCAACACCACTGCCCGATCTGGCGCCTGATGGCTCCCTGAACGCCTGGCTGCTACCGGCGGTGGCGGCGCGGCTGCGGGCCGGCAATGGCGAGTTCGTGACCGAGCTGCGGCCAGCGGTGGCGCTCTTTCTGGCTTTTGATGGTATTGATTTCGAACACGATGAAGCCGCCCGCGATCAGCTCAACGCTTTTATCTGCTGGATTCAGGGCGTTGTGGCGCGCTATGAAGGCACGCTGATCCAGTTAACTATTGGTGATAAGGGCAGCTATCTCTACATCGCCTTTGGCGCACCGATCATCCACGAAGATGATCCTGAGCGGGCGATTCGGGCGGCCCTGGAGCTCCGGGCTCCGTCCATGGCCTTAGGGATTCAGCCGGTCCGAATTGGGATCAGTGCTGGGATTATGCGGACCGGAACCTACGGCGGCAGCACGCGGCGCAGCTACGGGGTATTAGGCGATGCCGTCAATGTGGCCGCCCGCCTGATGCAGCATGCCCGTCCGGGCCAGATCGCGGTCCATGCGCATCTTCGGCAGCTCATCGGCCCGTTCTTTAAGTGGGAGGCAGCCCAGACAATTCAGGTGAAGGGTAAACAAGATTCGATCACGTTCTATCTACTCGACGATCATCATGATCCTTCAGCAATGTATCCCTCGCAGGTGTTCTATAGCCTGCCTATGATTGGTCGGGAAACCGAACTAGCTGCAGTTGTGGCTCAGTCCGACCTGGCTAAGCAGGGCCAGGGCCGGATTGTGCGAATCTGCGCCGATGCCGGCATGGGCAAGTCGCGGCTGGTGGCTGAGGTCATCCACCAGGCCCGGCGCCAGGGTTTGCTGATCCATACTGGTGCGTGTCACTCCTATGCCATCAACACCGCCTATCACGCCTGGTATACGATTTGGTCGGCGTTCTTTGGCATAGAGCGTAGCGCCACCCGCGTCGAGCAGGTGCAGATGCTGGAGCAAACGTTGGAGCGCACTAATCCACTTTTGCGTACCCGCCTTCCGCTGCTTGGATCCCTCTTAAACATGCCTATTCCTGATAATGAGATCACCCAGTCGCTTGATGCCAAAGTCCGCAAGGAAGCGCTGGAAGGGCTGCTGATTGAGTGTCTGCGGGTCCGTGGAAAGCAATTGCGCAACCAGCACAGCGCCTTGATAATCGTTATCGAAGATGGACATTGGATGGATGGGCTGTCGCATGATTTGCTCAAAGCGATCGAAGGGGCGATCCATGATCTGCCGATTCTGCTGCTGCTGACCTATCGCCCAACCGAGCTGATTCAGTTTAAATCGTTGGATGCAACCCTTCAGCAAACCCTCGATCTGCAGCTAGGCCCGTTTACGGCGGCAGAAACCAGGAAATTAGTGATGCGCAACCTGGCACAGTGGGGAACCGATACGACGCAGGCCATCACAAAGTCGGTGGTTGATACGCTCATGAAACGGGCCGATGGTAATCCGTTTTATATCGAAGAGCTGCTGCGCTATCTCCATGAGCATGGCTTGAACTCCGATCCGGGCCAGGGATGGCAGTCGATTGATCTGCCAAACAGTTTGCATAGCCTCATTCTCAGTCGCATCGATCACCTGAGCGAGAAACAGCAGATCACGCTGAAGGTTTCAAGCATTATTGGCCAGATGTTTCGCGCCGACTGGCTCTGGGAGTACTATCCACTGCTTGGTAGCGCAGAACAGGTCATTGCTGACCTGGAGCACCTGAGCCGGCTGGATATAACTGTGCGCGATCTCCCTAAAACCGAGCTGATGTATCTCTTCAAGCACATTATCACCCAGGAGGTTATCTACGAAAGCCTCGCCTATACAACCCGCGCTACGTTGCACGATCAGTTCGCCCGCTACCTTGAGATGACGTTAGGTGATACCACGGAACAGTTTGTCGATATGCTCGCCTACCACTACGAGCGCAGCGACAATATATCCAAAAAATGTGAGTATTTACGCAAAGCTGGCGAGGCCGCCCAGGCGTTGTATGCGAACGCCGATGCGATAAGCTACTACCAACGCCTCCTCCCCCTCGTCGATGATCGCCCAGACCAGATTGATATTCGGTTTAAGCTCGGCGCGGTCCAGCTGCAGGCGGGTGAGTATCTCGCAGCGCTGGAGTCCTTCAATGCTGGGTTACGGCTGCTCCGCAGCTGTGGGCCGTCACAAATTGAAGCCGAAGCCCGCATTCTCCGCCACATTGCCACGGTCCACGAGCGCCGCGCCCACTATGATATTGCGTTTGAACATGTGGACGAAGCCATTCAACTCATTGGTGAGGCTGACTCGATCGAGCGCCTGCGAGCCTTACTGCTTGGGGCTGGACTGCATCACCGCCAGGGCCGCTATACTGAAACGATCCGTTGGGCAGTATTGGGTCTGGCGCTGGCGCAGAAGCTCGCGTGCGAGCCTGAACAGGCGAAGGCTTATAACCTTATCGGCGGCTACTACAGGATTTTAGGTTATCTTGAACAGGCTATTCATTATTTCTATCAGTCTACCGATATCTACCGTGCGTTAAATAATATATCTGGATTGGCAGACACCTATAATAATCTCATTATTGTATTTACCGATCTAGGTGATTTTCAACAAGCTATCAGTTTGGCTGATGAGGCGTATGAGATGAAATTGTTGATCAATGATATCTATGGTCAGGCAATGATATTATCAAATACTGGTGATGCGTATCGAAAAATGAATAATATAGAAAAATCAATCGAGTATTCCAAACGATGTTTACTGCTCTGGGATAGGTTGGGTTCAAAGCTTGGTTCAGCTGTATCGCACATGAATCTAGGAGCTTCTTGCCTGTTGCTGAATGATTATCCGGCAGCAGAGAAACATTTAGCTCAATCGCGTTTAATTTTTGACGAGATTAATATTGAGACCTATCTTGCTGAGTGGTATCGGATTTATGCGGAGCTTTCCCTGAACAGCAGCCGGTATGAACAAGCGCTAGAGTTCTGTGATTCCGCTATTGCTTTTGCCCGCAAGTTTTCAAGCAAAGCAGAGGAAGGACTTGCCGAATTGCTCCAAAGCCAGGTCCTTCAACAGTATTCTCAGTCTGAGCAAGCGTTTAAGGCAGCGCAACGGGCCTTAAGTATATTGCAAGCATGCGCTAACAACGCCGACGTCTTGAAATGTCTTAACCAACTTATGGTCCTTACCGCAAGCCATGATCCAGGTTTGAGTCGCGAGTATACGGCGCAGGCGAATCTTATCCGACGGAGTCTAGCAGTTGAGCAAACGAACTCATCAGGTGGGTAGTGCCTGGGCGACCTAGCACTCCACTATGTATCTGGCTTGCGTTGAGCCTGTGGAAGGGCTGGAGGGACCGATGGACCATCGGCCTGATCGGCCATCCTCCCGCTGGTGGTATACTTTGGCCGCGCTGCGCTTGTCGGACGACCAGGCGCAGCCGGTTGCCCAGTTTGGAGAGCTATGTCACCTGATTATGCCACCTACAAGCCGATCTTCGCCGCCTGCCCGCTGCCCTTCGCCTACGTCGACCTCGACCTTCTGACCGTCAATATGCGCCAGATCCTGCAGCGCGCGGCTGGACGGCGCATCCGCATTGCCTCCAAGTCGATCCGCTGCGTGGCGATCATCGAGAAAATCCTGGCGGCCAACCCGGCCTTCGCCGGCATCATGTGCTTCACCGCCCCCGAGGCGGTCTGGCTAAGCCGGCAGGGCTTCGACGATCTGCTGCTGGGCTACCCGTGCTGGCGGCCCGAGCATCTGCGGGCGATGTGCGCCGAGATCGCCCGTGGCAAGACGCTGGTGGCTATGGTTGACTCGCTGGAGCAGATCCGCCACGTCGGGGCGATCGCGGCCGCCAGCGGGGTAGTTCTGCCGGTCTGCCTGGATATCGATATGTCGCTGCAGCTGCCAGGGCTGCACTTTGGCGTGATGCGCTCGCCGCTGCGGGCCGCCGCCGCTGTGCTGCCGCTGGCCGACGCCATCGCCGCCCACCAGCACCTGCGCCTGGATGGCATCATGGGCTACGAGGCGCAGATCGCTGGCCTCGGCGACCGCATGCCCGGCCAGGCGGCGAAAAATCTGCTGGTGCGCGTGCTCCAGCAGCGTTCGCGGGTGGCGGTGGCCCGGCGGCGGTCGGCGGTGGTCGCCGCCCTGCGCGAGCGGGGCATGCGGCTGCGTTTCATCAACGGCGGCGGCACGGGCAGCATCGAGTCAACCATCGGCGAGCCTGATATCAGCGAGGTCACGGTTGGATCGGGCTTTTTCTCACCGACGCTGTTCGATCACTACCGGGCCTTTCGCCACCAGCCCGCCGCCGGCTTCGCCATCGAGATCGTGCGGCGGCCCGCGCCCGATATCTACACCTGCCTGGGTGGCGGCTACGTGGCCTCGGGCAGCGCCGGCCCGGAGAAGCTGCCGCAGCCCTACCTGCCGCGCGGCGCCACGCTGCTGCCGTTGGAGGGCGCCGGGGAGGTCCAGACGCCCATCCGCTACCCCGGACCCGAGCGGCTGGCGCTGGGCGACCCGATCTTCATGCGCCATAGCAAGGCTGGCGAGCTGTGCGAACGGTTTAACAGCCTGCTGGCGGTGTTCGATGGCGCGATCGTCGATGAGCTGCCGACCTATCGCGGCCAGGGCCAGGCCTTTTTATAAGGAGCGTTCGATGCCGATGCAGTGGAGCAACTGGTCCGCGTCCGTCACCTGCCAGCCGATGGTCATCCGCTACCCGCAAAGCCTGGACGAGATCGTCGCCATCGTCAACGAGTGCCGCCAGCAGGGGCGCGGCCTGCGGGTGGTTGGATCGGGCCACTCCTTCACGCCGCTGGTCGCCACCGACGGCGTGCTGATCAGCCTGGACCACTACTCTGGACTGGAGCAGATCGATGTGGCGGCCGGCACCGCCACCGTCCGCGGCGGCACGAAAATCAAGGCGCTGGGCACGCTGCTCAGCCGCCACGGGCTGGCCCAGGAGAACCTCGGCGACATCGACGCTCAGTCGATCGCCGGCGCGATCAGCACCGGCACCCACGGCACCGGCCTGACCCTGGGCAGCATCTCGACCCAGGTGATCGGGATGACCCTGGTGACCGGCCAGGGCGAGGTGCTGGTCTGCTCAGAGCACGAGCGCCCGGAGATTCTGCGCGCCGCCCAGGTGTCGCTGGGGGCGCTGGGCATCATCGCCAGCGTTACCCTGCGCCTGGTACCGGCCTACCGCCTGGAGTATGTCTGGCGACGCGAAAACCTGGGCCTTTGCCTGGAGCAGCTGGGTCACAACACCGCCGCCAACCGCAACTTCGAGTTCTACTGGCTGCCCCACACCGACAAAGTCATGACCAAACGCATGAACATCTCGCAGCAGGCTGCCCACAGCCAGCTGCGCCATACCCTGCGCCACTACCAGGAGCTGGTGCTGGAGAACAGCGTGCTCTGGCTGATCAGCGAGGTCTGTCGCCATTTTCCGACGGCGACGCCGGCCGCCAGTGGGCTGATCGCCAGCCTCGTCTCCAGCGGCATGGACATCAACGACAGCCACAAGATCTTCGCCACGCCGCGGCTGGTCAGATTCCAGGAGATGGAGTACAGCCTCCCGCTAGAGAACTTGGCCGTGGCCCTGGAGGCGATCGATCGCTGCATCCGCCGGCGGCGCTTCCAGGTTCACTTCCCGCTGGAGTGTCGGGTGGTGCGGGGTGACGACATCGACCTCAGCCCGGCGGCGGGCCGCGACTCGGCCTACATCGCTGCGCACATGTACAAGGGCATGGCCTACCACGAGTACTTCGCCGCGCTGGAGGATATCCTGCGCTCCTACGGCGGGCGCCCCCACTGGGGCAAGCTGCACTCGCTCACCGCGCGGGAGCTGGCGCCGCTCTACCCGCGCTGGGAGCATTTTCAGGCGGTGCGCGCCAGCCTCGACCCGGCGGGCCTGCTGCTCAACCCCTACCTGCGCCGCATCCTCGGCGTCGGCGCCTGAAGCTACCCTCGGCCTTCGAGGACGCCGGCACGCTGCGATCTCCGGAACCTGCGTGCCGGCGCCGGGCGGATGCGGTTTGCGTCTCAGGGCCGGAGCATACTATAATCCCAGGGCGCATTCTACCCACCATAGTTTTACGATCGCTGGCCATCGTACCCTGATTCGGGCCAGAGCTACGCGGAGGATTTGTAATGGCGATCATCCCAAGTATGCTCCTCAGGCAGCTGTACACCTTCGGCAGCCTTCAGAACACCGCCGGCGGAGTCCAGTTTGCGATCAAGAATCGCCTCAGCGACGCCGAGCTGACCGCGTTGCAGAACATCTCGATCAATGGAACGTCGGTCCCGCGCTCAGCCCTCAGCCTCGACCTCGGCGACGAGACAATCACCGACCTGGACGGCATCTCTGAGGAGCGACCGCTCGTTTTTGCGCTGGGCACGATCCTGCTGGTCAGGGCGATGGTCGAGCCGCTGCCGCCGGGCAAGCACACCATCGGCATCGCCTTCGCCAGCAACCAGTTTGGCGCCCTGGATTTCGAGGTCGAGGACGCGATCGCCGAGGGCCGCGTCGACCTGGCGCGAATCCCGCGCAACAGCGAGGATGACTTTGGCGAGGCGATCATTCGCCAGCGCCAGGCCTTCGCCGAGCAGTTGACCGGGGCCAAGCTGGACCATGTCTCCCGCTACTCGTTCGATCCGCACATCGCCCAGGGCAACTGCGAGCACTTCACCGGGGTCGCCCAGGTGCCGCTGGGGCTGGCCGGACCGCTGATCGTCAACGGCGAGCACGCCCAGGGCGAGTTCCTCATCCCGCTGGCCACCGCCGAGGGTACGCTGGTCGCCTCCTACAACCGCGGCATCAAGGTGATGAATCTGTCCGGCGGGGTCAAGGCCACCGTGGTCGGCGATGCCATGCAGCGGGCGCCGGTGTTTGTCTTCGAGGACGCCCGCCAGTGTCGCGACTTTGTCCGCTGGGTCGAGGAAAACCTGCCCAAGATTCGCGAGGAGGCCGAGACGACCTCGCGGATCGCCAAGCTCCAGTATATCGACCCCTACCTCTCCAACAAGTTTGTCTTTATGCGCTTCAACTTCTCCACCGGCGACGCCGCCGGCCAGAATATGGTTGGCCGAGCCACCTTCGCCGCCTGCTCCTGGATCCTCGACAACTATCCTGGGGTCAAGCATTTCTACCTGGAGTCGAACTTCGCCACCGACAAAAAGGCCTCGCAGGTCAATATCATGCGCACCCGTGGCAAGCGCGTCACCGCCGAGGTGATTGTCCCGCGCAACGTGCTGATCGAGAACATGCGCGTCGATCCGGAAAGCCTGGCCTACCACTACGGCGTGGCGACTATCGGCGGGTTTATGTCGGGGGTCAACAACAACGGCCTGCACTCGGCCAACGGCATCACGGCGATGTTTATCGCCACCGGCCAGGATGTCGCCAACGTCGCCGAGTCGTCGGCCGGCGTGCTCTACGCCGAGGTGACGCCGGAGCGCGACCTGTATCTCTCCCTGACCATCCCGTCGCTGATCGTGGCGACCTACGGCGGCGGCACCAGCCTGGCCACCCAGCGCGAATGCCTGGATCTGCTGGGCTGTTCCGGCATGAACAAGGTCCAGAAGCTGGCCGAGATCATCGCCGCCGTTGCGCTGGCCGGCGAGATCTCGCTGGCCTCGGCAATCTCGTCGTCCGACTGGGTCTCCAGCCACGAGCAGTACGGCCGCAATCGCTGACGCCAAATGCCAGCAAGGGGATGGCGGAAACTCCTGCCATTCCCTTGCTGGCATTTGCCATGGCCCCAGCGCCGCTATCATTACCTTTGATTAAGCCGTGTTCGTAACAGTCGTTCGTTCGTTGTTTGGAGCGCACGCGCAGCATTCGCTTCGGCATGGACAGACGCACCAGGCAGCGATTTCAGATCGTCCGACTGGAATTCTGGAACCAGGGACTTAAGGACTGCCAGAATGGCCGCTTTGTTATTGCTAGAGGCCAGTTGGGCCAACAAGGCCAGCTCGTTATCGAGATTATGGGGAATAAAGTTGGTGGCGTTGCTCGCGATGAAAATCTTCTCATGCCGGGTTCTCACATACGACTCATTGGGCAAAAACAGCTCCTCATACATCTTTTCACCAGGTCTGAGGCCGGTGTAGGCAATATCGATGTCATGCCCAAGCTCAAGGCCCGAAAGCTTGATCATATCGCGGGCCAGGTCAACGATTTTGATCGGCTCGCCCATGTCGAGCATAAACACCTCGCCCCCGTGGCCAAGCACCGCCGCCTGGAGCACCAGCTGGACGGCTTCGGGGATAGTCATAAAAAAGCGGGTCATATTCGGGTCGGTGATCGTCAGCGGTCCGCCGCGGGCAATCTGCTGCTTGAATGTCAGCACGACGCTGCCGCGGCTGCCCAGCACATTGCCAAAGCGCACCGCCACGTACGGTTTGCCGCTGTTTTTGGCGGCGCGGTGAACCAGGTACTCGGAAACGCGCTTGGCCGCGCCCATCACGCTGGTCGGATTGACCGCCTTGTCGCTGGAGATCATCACAAAGCGCTCGACGCCGGTGGCCAGCGCGGCGTTCAGCAGGTTGTGGGTGCCCATAATATTGTTGGTGATGGCCTCGCCGGGATTCATCTCCATCAGCGGAACATGCTTGTGCGCCGCAGCGTGAAAGACCAGCTCCGGACGATAGTCTTCAAAGATGGCCTGCATGCGCTCCGGAAAGCGAATATCGGCGATCACCCCGGTGATCGTGCAGGCCTGGTAGTTATTGGCCGTCAGCAGGCGACGCAGTTCATTCTGGGTCTCAAAGACGCTGTTCTCACCGTGCCCGAGCACAATGAGCTCGCTTGGCTGACAGCGCAGCAGCTGCCGGCACAGCTCGCTCCCGATCGATCCGCCGCCGCCGGTGATCAGGACCCGCTTGCCACTGACCAGCGCTTCGACCATGGCTCCGTCGGTCTGAACCGGCTCGCGGCGCAGCAGGTCTTCGATCTGCACGTTGCGGATCTGGTTGATGCTGACCCGATTATCCAGCACCTCATACATGCCAGGAATGATCTTCGCCTGAATGCCAGCCTGCGCACAGATGCTGACAATCTCGCGGATGATTTTGCCCGAGATGCTGGGCATCGCAATCAGCACCTGCCTGACATTCAGCGCTTCAAATACGCCTGGAATGCGCTCTCGGCCGCCCAGAACTGGTAGCCCACAGATCCGGGATCCGTGTTTCTGAACATCGTCGTCGACAAAGCCGACCGGCTCAAGACAGAGATGCAATTGATGCTGCATCTCTTTAACGATCATAACTCCCGCAGCGCCGGCACCAATCACCAGCACCCGCTTGTGACTCTTGTCATCGCGGACGCGGGCAGTCCCGCGATCAGCAAGCCGGACGCTGTAGCGGCCTAAGCAGACCAGCGGAAGCCCAAGCAGGCCATCGATCAAAGGCACCGATAGCGGAAAAGTCGGGGCGAGCAGACCGATGGACTTTATCCCGACAAAGATCAGCGTCTGGGTGGCAATGGCGCCCATCCAGGCAATGATCAGCCAGGAAAGCTCACCGACGCTGGCGTAGCGCCAGTAGTGGGTGTAGATATCGCCGCGGTAGAAAAAGAACACCTTGATGATCGAAAAGACGATCATGATGATGAGCAGCGATGGCATGAAGGGGGAAATAGCGGAGATTCCATCCAGGCGCAGGGACAGCGCCATTACCGGGGTGATCAAAAAAATTACAATATCCATCAGGAAAAAATGTCGATTGCGCAGCCGTAACAAAAACGCAAATGTTCTCTCAACCAAGCGTTCCTCCTCTCGCTATGTAGACATAACTACTTCGCCATAGCAACGATGGTGAATAGTATAATACGAAAGTCCTCCCATAGCGATTGTTTTTCAACATACGCGAGGTCAATAGCCAGTTTCTGGGGCATAATCGTGGTGCGGTAGGTCCGCTCCCAGTCCGGCCCGCTTAAAAGAGCTTCTTCGTGACGGTACGCCAGCGAGGCCGCGCTGGTAATTCCTGGCCGGACCGTCAGGATGCGCCGCTGGTCATCATCATAGAGCGCCACGTAGCGCGGGTCTTCCGGGCGCGGGCCGACCAGGCTCATCTCCCCAGCCAGCACGTTGAGCAGCTGCGGCAGCTCATCAACTTTGGTACGGCGCAGCCAGCGCCCGATCGGCGTCACCCGTGGATCGCCGCCGGCCGTGATCGCCGGCCCCCGCCGATCGGCATCCACCACCATGCTGCGGAACTTATACAGCCGAAACGGCGTGCCACCCCGGCCAACCCTGGTCGCACGGTAAAAAACCGGCCCCGGGCTGCTGAGCTTGATAGCCAGCGCAACACCAAGCAAGATCGGCGAGAGCACACCAAGCCCAAGCGCGGCGCCGATAAGGTCAACAGCCCGTTTCAAAGATCACCCTCCTGGTCGTTCAAGCGAAGAGCTTTGGCCGGTACGCCGGCCAGAACGCCGTGGCCGGGAAAATCATGTACCACCACAGCGCCAGCACCAATCTCAGTCCGATCACCGATCCGAACCGGGCCAAGGATCACTGCATTCGCGCCAAGAGAGACATGATTCCCAAGCACTAGATTGCCG
Source organism: Herpetosiphonaceae bacterium (assembly GCA_013813565.1). GTDB lineage: Bacteria > Chloroflexota > Chloroflexia > Chloroflexales > Herpetosiphonaceae > JACCRK01. Next base: position 1,578 of record JACCRK010000378.1, on the reverse strand, counting down.
CGCTTGAGGCCCTTACGTCCACCAATGCAATTGCCTCCCGTGAGGGTCAAATGATCACCAATAATGGCATATGCCGAGATAACCAGGCCTAAGCCTGGATGCAGGATCTTTAAGCCCTGCCCAATCTCAGCGCGGAAGTGGATTTCATGATTGGCGCTGATGAGGCGGAGGAAGAGAAACAAGGGGAAGAACGCGAGGCGCACTATCGACCAGCTCTTGCCAAAGACAAGATACAGACAGCGATCAAGTCGATAGGAAACGATAACGCCAGCGCCGCCGCCGAACCAGCAGGTCAGCCAGCGCCACCAGCGTTTGTTGACAATCAAACCCAGTTCATAGCACAAATAGTTGAGTTGCCGTAGTGCCTCATTCCGCATTGTTATCCTCGCTCACATCCATAGCACCCCCAGCTGAGCCATCACATTAGCGTCGCTGTCGATGACTCGCCACAATCCCCGTTACCGCCTCGATAACATCGGAGACATCCTGATCGCTCATTTTGGAGTAGATGGGCAGCGAGATCTCGCGCTGGTACTCGGCATACGAGACCGGAAAATCCTCGGGCGCATAGCCGTAGGTTTCCCGATAATAGGGGTGCAGGTGCAACGGGATGAAGTGGACGCTGACGCCGATATTCCGCGCTTTCAGCTGCTCGGCAACGACCGCTCGGTCAATCGTGAGCAGATCAAGGTTCAGGCGCAGCATATACAGGTGCCAGGCGTGCAGGCACTCGGGATTGTCGGAGGGCAGCTCCAGCTCGGCCATGCCGCCAAAGGCCTCGTGGTAGCGGCGGGCGATCTCCTGGCGGCGCTCGCGCATCCGCTCGGCCTTGCGCAGCTGGGCCACGCCCATCGCGGCGGCCACATCGGTCATATTGTACTTATAGCCTGGCGCGATAATCTCATAGTACCAAGATCCCTCGGCGGTATAGCGCTTCCAGGCATCCTTGCTGATCCCGTGGAGCGACATGATTCGGCAGCGCTCGGCCCAGGCATCGTCGTCGGTGGTGATCATGCCGCCCTCGCCGGTGGTGATGGTTTTGGTGGCGTAGAAGCTAAAGCAGGTGGCGTGGCTGATGCTGCCGATCGGCCGGCCCTTGTAGGCCGCCGGAAAGGTATGCGCGGCATCTTCAATCACCGCCAGCCCGTGGCGCTCGGCGATCTCCATAATCGGGTCAAGATCGACCGGCATGCCGCCGATATCGACCACAATAATCGCCCTGGTGCGCTCAGTAATCGCCGCCTCGATCAGGTCGGGGCGAATATTGAAGGTCAGCGGGTCGACATCGACAAAGACGGGCCGGGCATCGAAGTAGCGCACCACCTCGGCGGTGGCGGCAAAGGTGTAGGGTGTGGTAATCACCTCGTCGCCACGCTGCAGCCCGGCGGCCTCCAGGGCGAGGTGCATCGCGGCGGTGCAGGAGTTGACCGCGATGGCGTGCTTGGCCCCGACGGCGGCGGCAAACGCGGCCTCGAACTGGCGAACCTTCGGCCCGGTGGTGATCCAGCCGCTCTCAAGCGACTCGCGGATCTCCTCCAGCTCGCTGGAGTCGATATCGGGCAGGGCAAAGTGGAGAAA
>JACCRK010000358.1 GCA_013813565.1 Herpetosiphonaceae bacterium | reverse complement strand
CACCCAACCCTGTACGAGGCGGTCCACGAGGCCGGCCACGCCCTACTGGATGGCACAATCCACATGTAGCAGGTTAATGCTTTACCCAACGCGCCCCGCCAAGCACAGCTTAGCGGGGCGCGGGTTTTTCGCCAGATTCCAAGCCTCAGCGGGCGAAAAACGCCAGCTGCAAAAAGCGCATCCCCGCCAGTATCTGCTGAACCCGCTGCGGGCTGAGCGCGCCGATGCGCTCGCCAAGCTGGAAGCTATGCACCGCCGAGACCTTCGCAACGTCAACGACACTCTGCTTCGGCAGATCGGCCTCGCCAGCCTCAAGCAAGACATTCCCCGGCGATTTGGCCTGCCGCAGATTCGAGGTCAGGCCACACACAACGACCGTATCAAGGCGGCTGTGGTTCAGGATGTTATCCTGAATCACCACATAGGGATGCGGATAGTAGCCAAGCTCCGCCTCGCTGTGGGGCTGCGGCCGAATCCAGAAAACATCCCCCTGACTGACGACCGTTGGCCCGCTCGCGCTGGGCACCGCTGCGGGCGCCTCGTGCGACGCGATAAAATCCTCCAGCGCCAGCTCAACCAAACGGTCTGGGGAGATATTGAGGCGCTGCGCCAGGATTTCAGCGCGGTCAAGCAGGGCATTTGGCAGTAAAATAGTCGTTTGGCTTGTTGGATCCATGCCGGTACGCCTTTCAAAAAATATTTCAATAGTTTGCGGTTGCCGGAGTCGGCTTTGCAGGTATACTATCGCTTCCGGACACGTGGTAACACACCCGCTATACCGTTGATCAGCCAGCGAACACGCGCCGGAGGAGGTGAACCCGAATGTCGAACGAGGTCGCGCACAAACAGTGGTGGCAGATCTTCGAGGTGGTCTTTGGCATTCCATTCCTGGCTGCCATTCTGCTGCAGCTCGCTGTGCCGCTCGCGCTCCCCAGCACGGTCCTCACGCCAGCCATTATCGCTGGAGGCGCTACCCTTATCATCGCCGGTGTGACCCTCGTCGTCCTGGCACGGCGAGAGTTCGCGCAGCGTGGCCAGCCGACCGATCCAGGGCTTTCGACCAGCACGCTCGTCACAAGCGGCGTATTCGCGGTCTCAAGGAATCCGCTGTACCTTGGCGGCGTGTGCGTGCTGCTGGGAATCGCGCTGGCCGTCAATCTACCCTGGGTGTTGGGGCTGCTCGTCCCTTCCCTCATCGCCTGTCACTTTGTGCTCATTGTGCCGGAAGAGCAGTATCTCGCCGCTACGTTCGGGGAGGAATACCGCAGGTACGCCGCCGCAGTCCATCGCTGGATTGGCCGCGTTCGGCGCCGAGAGTAGCCGGGCGATCGGCCCAGACCCACAATGTTGAACGCCCACCCAAACGGCAAGCGCGATAGGCCGCACCCATCAGATAGTGACCGGCTTATCGCGGCTGCACCACCACAGATCCGTGGGGTGGAAGCTGTGCGTGAGCCAGCCAATCAGCGTAGGACTCGATCAGGCTCAGGGCAACCGCCATGGCGGCGGCTTCGCTCAAGCCCAGCCGCTGATAGTCGCTGAGGGCGCTGCGGCACTCGGCGGCCTCCTGGTCCAGAATCGCCTGGATATCCACCGCGCTCAGCTCCCGGCGCGGCACATCATGCGAGCGCCCGTTGACCGGCGCCGGGGCGGCGGCAAGCGGCACCGCCTCCGCGTTATCAATCGCCGCCAGCAGGGTGCGCAGGGTCGTGACGGTGGCCGTCTGGCGGGCCTTCAGGGCGCGGGCCAGGTCCGCCTTCAGCCGATCACGGATCAGCCGCTGCGGCTCCGTGGTTGTCGGCTGGCTGGCTGGGTTGGTCGGTGTGGACATCGGCCGATCTCCTTAACTGCCGGGTGGTATCTTCCACCCGAGGAGGCACCATACCACGCCGCGCCGCGCCCAGGATCAGCCGTGGAGCCGAGGCCGCGATCGTTCTTGCGGCCCGGTCGGGCGCCCGCTAAAACTCAGCGGCGGGATGAGGGCTGCTCATCCCGCCGCGGTTCTATTGTCGTCAACGTCACTTGGTCTTGTTCATGATCTCGGCGGCGCGCTCGGTGGCGCGGGCCAGGATCTCGGCCTTCTGCTCGGGGGTAATTTTGCCGTTGGCGACGGCCTTATCCAGCCGGGCGGTGACCTTAGCGATCACGACATCGACCACGGCCTGCTCGCTGCTGCCGTTGGCGGCGGCGACCTGGGCCAGCGACTTGCCGGCCTGCAGCTCCGCCTTCAGCTGCTCACGGGTCAGGCCGGTCTGCGTCAGCGTCTCTTTGACCAGCGCGCGGGCCAGCGGTGCCCGGCCACAGTGCTCCTCGCGCGGGCAGCGGTCGCGTTTGTGCGCCTGGGCGGCGCTGGTGGCGCTAGCGGTGGTATCCGCCTGGGCGTAGGTCTGGCTGACGCCAAAACCACCGAAGATTAGACCGACCGCGACGACTGTGCCGACTACCAGCTTGATGATTGAGCTGCGCATTGGGTGCCTCCACTGAACTAAATCTTTCAATGGCTGAAGCATACAGGGCGGCGATGAAGAAGTTATGAACAACCGAAGCACAATCAATGCAGATGAGGAGTATCGAGCTAGACCTTACGTTTAGGTATCGCGGGGGCCAGCCATCAGCCGGGCCTTGATGAGCCGCGCCGCCGCGACCGCCTCATCAAGCGGCACGCCGGAATCATCGAGCAGCGAAACATAGACTGTTCGACTTTGATCCTGACGCTTGCTCGTGTGTTGATTGTTTTCTTTACGATTGTGACTCGCTATATGGCGCAGGTAGCGCAGGCTTTGCACAATGGTGGCCAGGCCAATAAGTAGCGCTATGGCCCCAAAGGTTGGATTTTGGGTCACGAGGATCAGCGGGCCGATCAGGGCAATTGCCACAATCACCATCACAATTTTTTTAGTGGTCTGATACTCGTTCACTGCAAGGCCGCCTTCGTCTCAACACTCGGCCACTCGATCTGCTGGGCGACTCGCTTTTTCATCTCATCGCCGAACCAGCGGGCCAGCAGCTCCAGGGCCAGGTCGATGCCAGCCGACACACCGGCCGAAGTCGCGATCGGCTCCTCGATCACCCAGCGCTCGCCCTTGACGACCTCGATGCCGGGCGTCTCGCGCAGCGTATCCAGGGCCGAGGCGTGGGTGGTGGCCCGGCGCCCCTTGAGCACCCCGGCGGCGGCGAGGATCAGGGCGCCGGTGCAGACCGAGACCACCCAGCCCCGTCTGGCGGCGTGGTGGACCAGATTGAGAATCTCGGGGTCCTCGCGGGCAAACGTGCGAGCGCCCAGCCCGCCGGGCACCACCAGAATATCCAGCGGCGGCGTGTGGGAGATATCGAGATCGGGCATGATCCGCAGGCCATAGCGGCTGCGCACCACATCCATCGTCGGCGCAATCAGCATCGGTCGAAAATCCGCGCCCAGCCGCACCGCCATGCCGAAGACCTCCCATGGCCCGACAAAATCCAGCTCCTCAACGTCATCGAAGATCAGCATACCCAGGTTACGCGCCATAACAGACTCCTTTGTTCGTAATCGGCGGCCAGGCCCAACTCACCACACAATATCGAAGGTAAACTCTTTGTTGGTCGTGGTCTGCCATTCAACCTCAACGTGGTCGACGTGGGCATAGATGGGGCCGCTGTAGCACCAGCTGACCATGCGCTGCACCCCTGCCTGAGGCCCCTCAAATACCGCCTCGACGCTACCATCGGGCAGGTTCTTGACCCACCCGCCAACCTTCACGGTGCGAGCCTGATCGCGACAGGCGGCCCGGAAATTTACGCCTTGCACTGAGCCGGTCACCAGGACGCGGGCACGGGTATGTTCCATCATCTACCTCCAATCTTAACTGGGATAACGCATGCGGCCCAGCCAAAGAGCCACCGCTATCCCTTGTTGACAACATGTAGTGCGGCGGCCAGAGTTGGCGCAGATGTAACCGCATCAAAAGTAAATTGCTGGTGCACCAGCATCGACGCCAGATCGGGCTGAAGGCCGGCCAGCACGACCTGGGCGCCCAGCATGCGCACGCTGCCGATGCTGCGCTCCAGCATCTGGTTCAGCGCTGGCGAGGCCTGGGAAATCCCGGTCAGGTCCAAAATTACGGTGTGGGCACGTTGTCGATACACGCTCTCCAGCAAGCGCTCGACCACTGCCTTGGCCCGCAGCGCATCAAAAGCCCCAATCAGCGGCAACACCAGCGTGCCGGCGCCGACCGGGAGCGCGGTGACAGTCAGCGCATCGACGGTATCGCGCAGACTGGTCTGGGTGGACTGAAGCTCGATATTGGTGGATTCCAGTGTGCTGGCGAGGGTGGACAGCTCCAGCGATCGCTGCGCCATCGCTTCGCGCGCCGTTTCCAGCTCGCGCTCGCGTCGCTGGATGAGCTGCATCATCAGCAGGCAGAGGGCGCCAACGCCAATAATCACCAGCGCCTGGCTTACCAGCGCAAAGATTTGAAAGGTCGACGAGGTTTGCAGCAGCACGGCTCCAGGCTTATTGGGCGTGAGAATCAGCATCTGCTCCAGAATCCCCAGGGCGATCGCGGTCAGCAGGGTCAGGCCGGTGGCGGCGACAATCCAGCGCCACCGCATCAGGATAAAGCTGCTGCCAACCAGCACGAGCGTGTAGAATGCAACCGCATGGGAGAGAAAGCCACCGACATTATGGACAGCGCCGGCCACCAGCACAAGCTGAACGCTTAGCAAGACCAGCGTAAAGCTGTGGACAGTGGCTGGCCGCAGCGCCGCCCGATAGCTCAGCGCCGTCACCAGCAGCACAAGCGCCAGAACGATGATGGTCCACGATCCAGCCACCAGCCCATCGGCAATGCCAATCAGCCCGAAAAATAGGCTCATTCCAGCCACAACCAGGGCATAGGTCCGCGCCCGCTGAAACTGAATCTGCGCCGCTGTCTGGATCGAGTGCATCGATTGCTCCTACTTGCCTATGCAAAAACGACTAAAGATTGTGTTGAGTAGATCGTCCTCGACCGTCTCGCCGGTGATCTCGCCAAGTCGTGCCACCGCGTCGTGCAGATCGACCGCGATCAGGTCAACCGGCCGGCCCTCGGCCAGCCCTGCCAGGGCCTCGGCGACCGCGCTGTGGGCCTGGCGCAGCGCCTCGCGGTGGCGCGGGTTAGTCACCAGGCGGGCATCGCTGAGCGGCAGGCCGCCAAGCAAAATTCGCGCGACAGTCGCGCCAAGCTCGTCGAGGCCGGCGCCGGTCTGGGCCGAGACGTGGAGCTGGCCGCGCAGCAGCGGGTGTTCAGCGGCCAGCGGCGCCACCGCGGCCAGCGGCGGCAGATCGGCCTTGGTCTGGACGATCACGGTCGGGCGCTCGTGGGTCAGGCGGGCGATCGTGGCGTCCTGATCGCTCAGCGGCTGCGAGCCATCGAGCAGCAGCAACACCAGATCGGCGCGGGCCAGTGCCGCCCGCGAGCGCTCGACCCCGATCTGCTCGACCACATCGGCGGTCTCGGTGATGCCGGCGGTATCGATCAGCACCACCGGTACGCCGCCGAGGTTGGCGGTCTCCTCCAGCGTATCGCGGGTGGTGCCGGGGATCGCCGTGACGATGGCCCGCTCGACTCGCAGCAGTGCGTTGAGCAGGCTGGATTTGCCTGCGTTGGGCCGCCCGACCAGCGCCGCGCGGGCGCCGTGGCGCACAATCACGCCCTGGTCGGCGCCGGCCAGCAGCCGCTCGATCGCCTGGAGGGCCGTCTGGAGCGGCGCGCCAAGCTCATCGGCAGGCACATCATCCTCGGGAAAATCGGTCAGCGCGGTGACATAGGCCAGCGGATAGAGCAGCTGCTCGCGGAGCACCCGCACCTCGCGGGAAAGGCCGCCGCCAAGCTGATCGAGGGCCAGCCGCAGGCCAAGGGTGGTCTGGGCCTCGATCACGTCCAGCGTCGCCTCAGCCTGGGCCAGATCGATGCGGCCATTCACAAACGCCCGCAGCGTGAACTCGCCGGGCTCGGCCAGGCGGGCGCCGTGGGCCAGCGCCAGCGCCAGCGTGCGGCTGAGCGGCAGCGGCCCGCCGTGGCACTGAAACTCGACCACATCCTCGCCGGTGAACGAGCGCGGGCCGCGAAACAGCACCGCCAGCGCCTCATCAACCGGCAGGCCCTGGTCATCAAGCAGCTGGCCGTAGCGCATGTGGTAGGGCCGCCAGGCGCCGGCGCGAGCCGGGCGGAACACAGCCTGCGCGATCGACTCGGCCAGCGGACCGCTGACCCGCACAATGCCCACCCCGCCGATGCCCGGCGGGGTCGCCAGGGCCACAATCGTATCGGCGTACAGCATTAGCGGCGGCTTCCCGCTGCTGGCAGGTTGGGCGGCAGATCCTGGCGGTGGCAAAAGCCGCAGCTTGGCGCATAGCTGTGGTTAAATGTTGGCGCCGTGCTCAGGCCAGCGTTGTGGCAATCTTTGCAGGCGGCTACCGGCACGCTGATATCGTGGCCGGCCAGCTTCTTGACATCGGGGGCGTAGGCGGCGGCGATCCCCAGGCCCCAGGTGGTCAGAATCACCAGCACTGTGATGGCGTACATCAGGCGCATCGGCGTGCTGCGCATCAGCTTGCGGTAGCGCGCCCGCGCCGCCTGTTTATCGAAGGCCGGCGGGACGGCCTCTGGGGGCGTATCAGCGGATAATTCCGGGGGCGACATTGGTGAGTCGCTCATAAAAACCTCAAAATATATGGACTAAATCCTTCGCGTATAATATCACAGGCTTGCTGAAATCTTGACCAAACGGTTTTTTCTGGGTATAGTACTGCCAGCCACCCAAGTGCATATGGCCAATCCTCGGCTCAAAGAGGATGTTGGAGGAGACAGTCGCAGTGATGCGGCTTTTTTAGTTTATTCAAAATAAGTCATAATCCTGACAGAAAGGAGGTTTCTGATGGCGCTTTCGACCATAGGCCAGGCGGCCACGGCATTCCCACCAGCCGCAGCAGCTGGTGATGGAATGTCGCCCTTCATGCAGCTGGTGCTGGCGCTGGCGGTGCTGATCGCAGCGGCCAAAATCGGTGGCCTGCTTTCAATGCGCCTGAAGCAGCCAGCAGTGCTGGGCGAGCTGATGGTGGGGATTGTGCTGGGGCCGAGCCTGCTGGACTTCCTGCATCTGCCGTTTTTCACCAGCCCGGTGCTTGAGGCAACCGTGTTTGAGATCGCCGAGCTTGGGGTGATTCTGCTCATGTTTGTGGCCGGCCTGGAGGTCAAGCTGCCCGATCTGCTGGCGGCGGGCAAGGTCTCGACCGCTGTTGGTGTCCTAGGTGTGATTGTGCCGCTGGCGGGCGGCTTTGCGCTGGCCTGGTTCTGGCCCAACGGCTACAGCTGGGAAAAAAGCCTGTTTATCGGCATTCTGCTCACCGCCACCAGTGTCTCGATCTCGGCCCAGACCTTGCTTGAGCTGGGCAAGCTGCGCTCCAAGGTCGGTCTGACCTTGCTTGGGGCGGCGATCGTCGATGATATTCTGGTGATCGTCATTCTGTCGGCGTTTGTGGCCCTGACCGCCAGCGCTGGCGGCGGCTTCGCCACGGTCGGCCTGATCATTGGGGTCATGCTGCTGTACTTCGTCGTGATGACGGCGCTGGGACTGCGGGTGCTGCCCTGGGTGACTCGCCGGGTCGCCAAGCTGACGATCAGTCAGCCGCTGATGAGCATGGCGGTTGTGCTGGTGCTGCTGGCAGCCTGGAGCGCCGAGACACTCGGCGGCGTCGCCAGCATCACCGGGGCGTTTCTGATCGGAATTTTCCTTGGCCGCACGCCCTACCACAACCGCATTGAGGATGGGATGCAGACGATGACCTATGCCTTCTTTGTGCCGATCTTCTTTGCCAGCATCGGCCTGCACGCCAATATCTTCAGCCTGCCCAGCTCGCTGGTGGCCTTCGCCGGCGTGCTGTGTCTAGTGGCAATTGTCAGCAAGCTGGTCGGCTGCGGCTTTGGCGCACTGCTTGGCGGGATGTCGCGCGCCGAGTCGACCCAGGTCGGCCTGGGGATGATCTCGCGGGGCGAGGTTGGCCTGATTGTGGCTACCGTTGGGATTCGCGAGGCGATCATCGGTGAAGATATTTTTGCCGTCACCGTGCTGATGGTGCTGGTCACCACGATCGCGACGCCGCTGCTGCTGCGCTGGGCCTTCAGCCGCGAGACAAGCGCCAAACATGGAGAAGTCGCCAAGCAAGAGGCGGGAAGTGGCCTGTAGCGTGGGCTAAGCTAGTAACAGTCGTCTGAATCTGTGTTTGTATAGAGGAGGCAAAGATGGAAGCCGTTGTTTTGATCCTCAACGATGTTGATCTGCTCCATGAAGTGCTACGCGCCTGGGATGAGATCGGCGTGCGCGGCGTGACGGTGCTACGCTCAACCGGGCTGGGCCGCATCGGCAATGCCCTGTATCGCGATGACACACCGCTGTTTCCGTCGCTCAGCGAGCTGCTGGAGCGCGACGAGCTGCATCACTTCACCCTGCTTAGCGTGATGGAGTCCAACCGGGTCGAGCAGATTATTGAGATCACCCAGCAGATCACCGGCCCGCTCACGGCGCCTAACACCGGCGTGTTGTTTACGCTGCCGGTCGGTCGAGTGATCGGGGGGATGTAGTAGTCCGAGGGATTAGGGACAATACCGTTCAAATACGGGAACCGCACCAGTTTTTACCCTCTCTCCCACTGGCCCAGAAGGCACCCCGCGAGGGGGAGAAACGCTTATTTGAACGGTATTGTGGCTAGAAGCTCGTAGACAAAAATTAGCTCCACTAACTCCTGATCGCTGACCGCTGACCACCAGAGCCTGGCGACGCCAGGCTCATTTATGGAGCTGCTATGCGCCAATCCACACCGGTAATCGTGCTGTCGCTAGGCATTTTGATCGCCTCAACGGCGGCGATTTTGTTTAAAGTGGCTGAAGGGGCCGGCGCTCCAGCACTGGTGATTGCGGCCGGCCGCCTAACGCTAGCGTCGGCCATCCTCACGCCGCTGGCCTGGGGCCAGGCGGGCGCTGAGATTCGCCAGGTCACCCGGCGCGATGTGCTGCTGGCGCTGGCCTCGGGCGTGCTGCTGGCGCTGCACTTTGCAGCCTGGTTTGGCTCGCTGGTCTACACCTCGATCGCCTCATCGACCGCGCTGGTCGCCACGATTCCGATCTTTGTCGGGGTGGCCTCGGTGGTGCTTTTGGGCGAGCGCCTGCCGCGCATGGTCGTGGCCGGGATTGGCATCGCCGTGGTCGGCAGCATCGTGATTGGCATCAGCGATGGCGGCGCCGGGGCGACCGGCAGCAATCCGCTGCTGGGCGATCTGCTGGCGCTGGTCGGGGCGGCGGCGGCGGCGGGCTACTACCTGTTTGGGCGATCAGTGCGGCGG
>JACCRK010000356.1 GCA_013813565.1 Herpetosiphonaceae bacterium | reverse complement strand
CTCCGGGCACATGCCCTGCGGGGTGTTGAACGAGAAGGCGTAGCCTGGACCGGCGTAGGGATGGCCGATCCGCGAGAAGAGCAGGCGCAGCAGCACCGCAATATCGGTGTAGGTGCCCACGGTCGAGCGTGAGCCGCCGCCGACCCGCTTCTGATCGATGATGATCGGCGCGTTCAGATGCTCGATCCGGTCAACATCCGGCTGGCCGTAGTGGGGCAGGAAGCCCTGCACGAAGAAGGTGAAGGTCTCGTTCAGCTGGCGCTGGGCCTCGGCGGCGATGGTGTCGAAGACCAGGGAGGATTTTCCGGAGCCGGACACCCCGGTAAACACGGTGATCTGCTGCTTGGGGATGTTTAGCGAGATGTCCTTGAGGTTGTTTTCGCGGGCGCCGCGAACCTCGATGAACTGGCGATCGGTCATGTCTGCCTCCTGCACCTAGAGATTTTCCAAAATGCTGCGCTGCGGATGGCCGTTCGTCGGACGTGGCAGTATAGAGTACCAAAACACTCGGTGACTGTGATCGTTAATTCGACTGACTGTGGGTGGAGGATGGTCTACAGCCCATTCACAGCAGCGATGCTGCTCTAGAATGCTTTATGCCCAGGTTGGCGCAATCCCCAGTAGGGTATGGAGATGCTCTGCAAGCTGCTGCTGCGCCTCTATTGCTTCAGGCATCCGGCCCATGTGGTTCAAGGACTGGATCAGGATCTGCCACGCCTGCTCGCGTAGAGGGTCGCTCCGGATACTCTGGCGGGCATGGTGTTCGGCCTCGGGGTAACGTGCTTCAGCAAGGCACACGCTGGCACAGCGCTCATGTGCCCACAGATAGTCATTGTGGAGCTGTTCGCGTTGTTCAAGCACCCACTCATTAAAACAACCTGCCAGAAAATCGCCGCCGTAGCTCGACAATGCCTGAAGGCAGAGTGTATAGCTCGCCAGGCCAGATGTCTGGCGTGCCTGGGCGAGCGCCTGGCGAAACTGCTGCACATCGGAGGCGACACTTACCCCAGGTGCAATTCGGTAGCGACCATTTTGAAAGCAAATATACTCTGCATTTATCTTCCAGCGTGGTCGCAGGGTTTGGCGCAAGAGTTTCAGCGTGGTTCGGAGCCGTACACTGGTTTTATCTACCGCCTCATCAGCCCACACAAGCTCAATCAACTCATCACGGGTCGCGGCTCCATTCAGCACCAGATAGATGAGGATGATCTGAGCGTGCAACGAGGTCCAGCGTTCTTCAGCGATCACTGCGTTGCTTTGGAATGCGCCGAAGTGACCGAGTGCTTTGATCTGCAAGTCTGGCAATGGGTAGTTTTCAGCCTGGCGTAGCGCAGCTTGTACCTTTATATTGATTGACATATCATCTTCGGGGGTGGTTGGTAAGTACCTCCCAGGCCCACGGCTGGGCCTGTTCGCTTAGAACGTTGACAATCCACAACCGCACCTCTGAGCACTGGTGCGCCAGCAAGACGGAGGCGATGGCACTGCTCAGATCGTTCCACTCCCCAACAATCGTGGGCAGATTGGCAGTCGCACAGCCGTGTTCGATCGCGCAGGCAACCAGCGCAACGATGGCTGCCTGATCGGCCTTGATCAAACTGGGATAGCGGATCAATGCCCTCAGAAATTGCTCAAGATATTGGGCCAGCGCCCGCCAGTCCTGATTCATAGCGGCCAATTGAGCGCCTAGTTTAGCGGAAACAGTGGTGAATGCCTTAACTGCTGGTGTTGGTTTGGAGCCAAACGCTTCCCCCACCTATGTTGATGGTGTCACCGCCGACGATAAGACCCAGAAGTAAACGTATTTTCATAAGGATTTCTCTGGTTTTCCTCTATGAAAAACATCACGCGCATGTGGTTAATCCAGATGCGCGCGATGTTTCAAAAGGTCGATTACAACGAAAGGATGTTTCAATGGTAAGGCTTTATCTACTAGGGTTGATTTGGTGTATCCTGCTAACCGGGTGTGGCGGCGCGACACCAGAAACATCACCTTCAACGAGTATTGCTGGTGTCGCGCCAACTACCGCGCCGCTTGATAGCGGGCCAACAACTCCTGCAAATCTGCCGACAGATATTCCAGCATCGACTGTTCCGAATCTGCAAACCTCACTCCCCACTTTGTCACCCGCTTCTGATTCAGCGTCACTAACAGGCTGGACAACAGTAGACTGGGAAGGATTAATCATCCCGATTCCGCCGTTGCACAGCTGGGACCCTGGTGTTGATGTACCAGTGTTGGATACAACCACGCCGATCGTGACTCAATCACAAATCCGCTTTGATCAAACTAATAACCAGCAACCACCTATCGAAGCTCCGTCAGGCTTCCGTTTTGCAATGCTCCAATTCACTGGCTCGCCCGAGGAATGGCTTGTACAGGAGCAGACAACAAACCCTATGAGTATTGATCCGCAATCAGTGCAGGAGACGACGATTGCAGGTAAGCCCGCCTTGCTCTACCGCCCAATGGTCACCGGCACTGGTTTGACACAGATGTATGTTCTTACACTAGAGCCAGAAAAATTGCTGTGGATCTCGACGGATATTATTTATCCCGGCTATGAGGATGTCATCGCTGGAATTCGGCTCAAGGAGTAAGCGCTAAACCTTCGCCAGCGTCTCCAGCATGGCCTTCAGGGTTGGCTCCCACTCGTCGCGCAGTACCCGGCGGTCAAGGCGGGCCAGCTGCGGGCCGACGCTCACGCCCCTGGGCACGGACCGGCGCAGCCGATCGCGGTCCACCCCGGCGCCCTCCGGCAGGCGCACCGTGATCTCATACTCGTCCGAGATGATCGATGTCACGCCGGCGGCCAGCGCCAGGATCTTGATCTGGAGCAGGTCGAGCAGGCGCTGGGCCGGATCCGGCGGCTTGCCGAAGCGGTCGACCAGCTCCTGGCGCAGCATCCGCAGCTCGCGGGCGGTGCGGGACTCGGCGATGTGCTGGTACACCCGCAGGCGTAGCGTCTCATCGGGCACGTACTCATCGGGCAGATAGGCGCGGATCGGCAGGTCGATACTCACCATCGCCTCGGTCAGCACCGGCTCACTATCCCCATCAGCTTTGCTGCGGGCTGAGACCACCGCGGCCCGGCGCAGCGACTCGACGGCCTGCGCCCGCTGCTGGCGCTGCTGCTTGAGCTTCTCGGCCTTGCCGGTCTGGCCCTCGTCGCGCAGCCGCTCAACCGCCTGGGCCAGCAGCCGCGAGTACAGATCGAAGCCGATCGCCGCGATGTTGCCCGACTGCTCGGCGCCCAGCAGGTTGCCGGTGCCGCGGATCTCCAGGTCGCGCATGGCGATCCGAAAGCCGGCCCCAAGCTCGGTGGCCTCCTGGATCGCCTCCAGGCGCTGGGTCGCCTCTTCGCTCATGCTCTTGGTGGCGTTGTAGAACAGATAGGCGTAGCCGCGCTGGGTCGAGCGGCCAATCCGCCCGCGCAGCTGATACAGCTGGGCCAGGCCATAGGTGGTCGCATCGTCGATAATGATGGTGTTGGCGGTCGGCACGTCGAGGCCGCTTTCGATGATTGTGGTGCAGACCAGCACATCAAACGCGCCTTCAAAGAACTGCACCATCACCTTCTCAAGCTCTTTTTCGGCCATCTGGCCATGTCCCACGCCAATCCGCGCCTCGGGGATGAGCTTCTGGAGCCGATTGGCCACCGTGTAGATCGACTGCACCCGGTTGTGCACGAAATAGATCTGGCCGCCCCGCCCGATCTCGCGCAGAATCGCATCGCGGATGAGCGTTTCGTTGTAGGGCTGGACATAGGTTTTAATCGGCACGCGATCATCAGGCGGCGTGTCGATCACGCTGAGGTCGCGAATCCCCGCCAGGGCCATGTGCATCGTGCGCGGGATCGGCGTGGCGGTCAGGGTCAGCACGTCGATCTCCTGGCGCAGCTGTTTGAGCTTTTCTTTGTGCCGCACGCCAAAGCGCTGCTCCTCGTCGATAATCACCAGGCCCAGCTGCTTAAACTGAATATCGTTGGAGAGAATGCGGTGCGTCCCAATGATGATGTCGATCTCGCCCTTGCCCAGCTGCTCGATGATGGTTTTTTGCTGGGTGGCCGAGCGAAAGCGCGACAGCATCTCGGCCTTCAGCGGAAACGCCTGCATGCGGCGGCTAAACGTGTCGTAGTGCTGCTGGGCCAGGATCGTCGTCGGCACCAGCACCGCCACCTGATAGCCGTCCTGGACCGCCTTGAAGGCCGCCCGCAGCGCCACCTCGGTCTTGCCATAGCCAACATCGCCGCAGATCAGCCGATCCATCGGGCGCGGGCTTTCCATGTCGGCCTTGACCTCCTCAAGCGCCCGCAGCTGATCGTCGGTCTCGGTGAAGGGGAAGCTGTCCTCCAGCTCGCGCTGCCAGGAGGTATCGGGGTTGTAGGCGTGGCCCTGGACCATCTGGCGGGCGGCGTACAGCTCCAGCAGTTCGGTGGCCAGCTCCTCGATCGCGGCCCGCACCTTGCGCTTGGTGCGCTCCCAGTCCGAGGTGCCCAGCCGGGTCAGGACCGGCCTGCCATCGCCGGCGCCAATGTAGCGCGAGACGCGGTCGACCTGGTCGATCGGCACATACAGCTTATCGCCGGAGGCATAGCGCAGCAGCAGAAACTCGCGCTCGGCGCCGCCGCTCTCCAGCCTGGTCAGCCCCTCGTACTGGGCGATGCCGTGCTCAATATGCACGACATAGTCACCAACCTTGAGCGATTGCAGAAAGGCGGCCCTGTCGGTCTCGGTGCGCTCTTTGCGGGCGCGGGTGGAGACGGCCCGGCGCGGCTGCCAGCCAAAGACCTCGGCATCGGTCAGCAGGGTCAGGCGCAGCGCCGGGCTGTGCCAGCCACTGGCCAGCGAGCCATGGCGAATGATCAGCATGCCGCTGGTGAAGGCCGGGTCATCCTCATCCGGCCCGCTCTCAGCGCCGATCAGCGCCAGGTGCTGCTCCTGGGCCATCTCGCGCAGGCGAGCGGCCTGGGGCGAGACGATCACCGCCCGCTCGCCGCCAACCAGGCGCTCCTTGAGATCGCTCAGCAGCCGTTCGAGCTGGCCGCCATAGGTTGGTGGGGCGACAAAGCTCGGCAGCTCGTAGGCGGCCAGCAGGCTGGCTGGATCGCTGGCGCTGGTTTTTGGCTGCTCGGCGCTGGTCTCCGCGACCGGCTGATTGCTCAGATTCGCCAGCGGATAGGTGGCGAGGGCGGCGCGCAGGGCCTCCCACGGAATCAGCGGCGCCGGGAAATCGGCGGGCAGCTCGCCGGCATGAATCTGGCTGCTGCGCGACAGGTCGGCCTGTGCCTGCAGCTCGGTCGCCGCGTCCTCAACTTCGCGCTGCTCGGAGAACAGCACAATCGTCGAAGCCGGCAGATGGCCAGACATCGCGGCGGCGGCCGGGTCGGCGGAGGTGCGAAAAAATGGCGCGTAGAACGACCGGCCCTCGAAGCGATCGCCGCTGACCAGATGCTCTCGGGCGCTGGCCCACTCAGCCTGAACCTCAACCCGCAGCACATCAAGATTTAGCGCATCAAGACGGTCTAAAGCGGCATCGCGGCGCCAGAAGGGAATCTCGTGCGGCGGGCCAATCGTAATCTCGCGGATGCGCTTGTCGGAGCGCTGGGTCAGCGGATCGTACATCCGCAGGCTTTCGAGCTCATCGCCCCAGAACTCCAGCCGCACCGGCCGCTCGCTGGTCGGCGGATAGATATCGATAATGCCGCCCCGGCTGCTGATCTCGCCGGGCTGCTCGGCGGTTGGCGCCGCCCGATAGCCCAGGCCGAGCCAGTGCTCCAGGAGCGTGCGCATCTCATGCCGGGTGCCCTGGCGCAGGGTCCGCAGCGCGTGCTGAAGCTCAGCCGGAGTCAGGGTTGGCTGAACCAGCGCCTTGGCCGAGGTGACGATCAGACAGGGCTCGTGCTGGATGCGCTGTAGCACCTGGAGCCGCTGGGCGACGATCCCGATATCGGGCGACATATGCTCGTAGGGCAGCGCGTCGGTGGGCGGAAACAGGAGAGTTTGATCGCCCAGCCAGCAGCCTATGTCGGCGTGCAGGCGCGCGGCGGCGTCCGGGGTGGCGGCCACCAGCAGCACTGTTGCGCCACTGCTGGCCACCGCAGCGGCCAGCGCCCGCCTGGCGGTGCCGGGCACAGGGGTAACGTGCAGACGGGCTGAATTAGCCAGCGCCTGGAGCAGCCCGGCGACGCGCTCCTCCCGAGCGATCAGCGGGATCAGGTCCGATAAGAGGGTTAGTGGCAAATCAGGCATAATATCTGAAAAATAACGCTAGTAAGGATCAAAGCGCACACGATAGGCGGAGTGCCAGCGACCTGAGCGGTGCTGGCACTCCGCGTTGCGGACGGATGATGGATACCTATGGCTCGCGCCAGGCTTCCTGGTAGTCGCGGCCGATCAGCACCACCAGATCGCTGGTCGGATCGGTTGGCTGCTCAGGGGCGCGGCTGGCCAGGATGATATTTTTCGCCTTGATCCCCAGCAGCGCGGCCAGCTGCTCGCGGGCCTGTTTATTATCGCCGTAGTCAATGATCGTGGTGACATCATAGACATCAAAGGCGGTCGAGGCGGTTGTAATGGTGTAGCCGCGATT
>JACCRK010000336.1 GCA_013813565.1 Herpetosiphonaceae bacterium | reverse complement strand
GAACCTATGCCTATGTCGTCATGGATTATGCGGGTCAGATTAAGCGGGCCAGCGATCTCCATATTCCTCGCCATGTCGACGCTCGATATGGTGCTAAGCGCGGCAGTAAGAATTTTATTCACGAAGTTGCTAATGAAATTATTGTTATGGCGTGGCTATGGGATGCCTGGATTGCGATTGAAGACACATCACGAAAACACGAACGTATAGGTATATCGCGGGCCGGTAACCACCGTTTCATAGGTGTCCCAACTCAGACGATTGCTTCAACAATTGATTACAAAGCTAAACATATGGGAATGCTCCCTACTCACAGAATCTCCAATATTTCTCCAAGAGATTGTCCGGGATGCTACACACGTCGTCCACATGAAGATCGCCCGATACAGATTGAATGGTTTGTTAATTGTCCCAAATGTGATCAAAAAATCTCGACTGACCTGAAACTGAAAGAGGCTCTATGCGAAGCCTGTAGTTATACCTGGAGCATTGAGCCATTTACACGACGCTCTGAAGAGATCTTCTCCTGCCCCAAGTGCAAGGGAGAGCCCTGGCTTGTTCGATGGTCCCTCGCTCTGGTGATTGCACAGCGAGCACTGGCTGATATTGTGAGCCATCAGGAAAATAGCGAGGCTCTTCGCATGCGGAAGAAAAGCAACAGCCCATAGGAATTGTTCTCGCTTTCCTCCACCTCGATGGAGTATACTGATCGTGCCCGAAACGGGTCTGTGGATACTTCCACACAGGTGCTGGGGGAGCGATCGGTGTTCTTCCGGCACGAAACACGCTTATTCTTCCGTCGGCTGAATTGGAGTGCGCGATTTTCGCAACATGGCGCTTAACCTGCGCAGATTTCGAGTTGCGAGAAAAAAAGCCTTCTGCGATGATATTTAGCGCTTCTGGAAGCCATCATATTTGCCGTTGCAGTGGCCCATGCGCAGTTCAAGGCTCTGGAAGATGTTTGGGTGAGAGTGAAGACTGTGAACCGTTGCGTTGCAGTGGCGCATGCGCAGTTCAAGGCACTGGAAGAGCGTAGCGCGAGTCATAGTGGCGTGGTATGCCTACCGGGTTGCAGTGGCGCATGCGCAGTTCAAGGCACTGGAAGACGGTACCGTGGCCTTGGGGTTCCTCCTGTTGCATAGTTGCAGTGGCGCATGCGCAGTTCATGGCACTGGAGGCCAGGCAGGTGCTTTGCTAACACTATCTCAGTAGGCACGCACGTCCATGGAGTTCCGAGAATTTCAACCAGAAGTGCCAAACTGGTAGCACTTCAAGGCTGATAGCAGGTCACCACGAGAGCCACCCACGAGTACGCGCTGCAGCGTTGCAAAGGAGCCTCCGCGATGAGCGCCCACAGAACCGTCAAGCTCTCTATTCCGTACACTGATGCCGAGACCTATGCGCAGATAAAAGCTGCGGTCTTTGCCTGGCGGGAGCGCCACCTCCAGGCCATTGCGCTCGCATGGTCGACCTTCACCACCACTGCGCAGGGCACCGGAAATCCACGCCATCGCTTGCACGTCGTTATCCTCCAGGTTGAACCAGCTGCGCTCTCCGATCTTCCTGAGGGTGTCATCGCTGAGCAGATCCCGCCCCTGCAGCCACGCTGGGGCGTGGCGGCACGTACTCCGCCAACGTCGCCGGATGCGCGGGGCGGAATTGTTATCGGGACGAAACACTTTGCACCCTCTACTGAGGTGTACTGCCATGGCGCCTTCTCAGGTGATGGCTACGAGCGAATCTATGTTACTGGCCGGCACAAAGAAAGCGGCCATTTCATCACGATTATGCAGCCGACAAAACGGCTTTTGGATTGGCGGGTTGTCTTCATCGACAATCCGATCGTGCTCTTTGAGCTCCGCGAGTACGATCGTGGTTGGGAGAATCATGGGCGTGACGTCGCTGAGGCGCTTGTCGCGGAGATGCAGCGCCGCACCAGCCTGCGCAATCGTGCCGCTACGCCTATGGATGAAGCGGTGCACTGATCGGGTGCACACGCCAATTCGCTGCAGACCACCCGTACAGTACTTATCAGAGGGAACATCATTCCCCACACAAGGAGGAGCACACCAACAATGAGCAATAACACTATCCCTGCTTACATCGCCGAGCGCATCCGCCGTGGGCCTCCCGAGGGATGCTCCATCGTGCCTGGATCAACGCCGGTGATCGCCTTCGGCCCCGTTCGCCGCGCGACGGTGGCGACCCTGGGCCTTAATCCCAGCAAAAACGAGTTCCTCGACAGCCAGAGCCGTGAGCTGGATGGTCCGCTTCGGCGGCTGGAAACCATGCGTTCGCTGGGCATCGCGAGCCTGGCCGATGCTTCTGATGCGGCTGTTGCGCAGATACTTGCCGGCTGTGATACCTATTTCCAACGCAATCCGTACCGACGCTGGTTCGATCAGCTGCAGGTCATCCTTGATCCGCTCAATGTCTCGTATGCGGAGGGCAGCACCGTACACCTCGACCTGGTCCAGTGGGCCACCGATCCCATCTGGCGCCATCTGGATGCTCCAACGATTTCCCGGCTACTGCATGAGGACGCAGGCTTTCTGCGCCAGCAGCTCGAGAACGAGCGGATTGACGTGCTGCTGCTGAATGGCCGTAGCGTCATTAACCACCTTCAGTGGGCCTTCAACATGGCGTTGCAGCCCGTTTCCACGAACCTCAGCAGCGGCAGGCTGGCAACCGAGATCGTGGTCGGCAGCGGGATTGGCC
The DNA here is from genome assembly GCA_013813565.1 of Herpetosiphonaceae bacterium. Lineage (GTDB taxonomy): Bacteria > Chloroflexota > Chloroflexia > Chloroflexales > Herpetosiphonaceae > JACCRK01. The sequence continues at coordinate 5,787 of JACCRK010000336.1, read as the reverse complement.
GGTGCACCATCATCGGCTGGAGCACCAATCTCCAGTCATCATTCGGCGTCACCCGCGAGCTTCGCCAGCAGCTGGCAGCCGTCGTGGCCACGCTGGTCGCTGACGCCCGCGCACATCCCAGGAACGGTGGACAGGATGGATAAGCGCACCGATCCCGCGCTGGAGCGGCGGACGGTTGCACTGACGGGCAGTACGACCATTGATGGGCCGGAAGCGCCATGTTCGGGCCATATTCGCCTCAAACGCTACGCTGATCATATTTTTGCCTAGTGGGGCATCAATCGCATGAATGGGTCACTTCCAGGCCATGAGGGCATTGCTATTCCCCTGCGTGATCTCCCTGACGGCGATGATATTTGGGGCGCCAGCGTCCAGCGTGTCCTTGATCAGATTCGTACCTACCGTGTGCGTGGCGCAACAGTGTTCCAAATCACGGACTGGACGTGGCAGGCACAATCCTTTGACCCTGAAGTCGTTAAACAGATTATTGCGTGGCTGACAACCGCGATGACGCATAAAGGCATGGTCTTCGGTGGCGCTGATCTCGAGCCCTTCCTGGACTGGCATATGGGCTTCGGGCAGGGTGTTGCCATGGCCGGAGTGCAGCTTGAACTTGCTCCTGAGGGAGTTTGGTGGGCTCTTGCGCAGCAGCGCGGCTGGCATGTTCTCGCAACGCTTCCCTGGCGCGAGATGCGCGAGCACGGCATGTCTGATGACGCGATTATCGATGAAATCCTCACCATCGATATTCTGGCGTGGCGACATGCCTATCTGTTTGAAGATACCGATCAGGCAATAAGTTAACCACCAAGCTAACACGTACAGCTACACCAGGAAGCGTTGAGGCTTCCTACTCAATACCTCAACGTCGTCAGACTGGGGCAGGATCTCCAGAATGAAAACAGTGGATCGTTGGTGTTTTAGCACAATGCTGCTACACTCATTCGTAGTTCGATCACCCTTTTCGGAGAAGACTGGTAGGCAGCGATCCATAGAGGACCATCATGCGGCGCTTGAATGTCCGTCCCGCCCAAATCGATGAATGTATTCAAAACTCGCGGTTTGCCCTGAGCTTCAGGCCCAAAACCCCTGAATTGCGCCAAGGCGAATTACTCCTGCTCCAATTGGTCAAGGCCGATGCAGTCAGGCTCGGAAAAGTGCGCGAACGGATTAACTTTGCTTTAGTCTTTGACCGCATTGAGCCTGACCCGGATGGTCGCTTGAGTCGCTTGTACTGGCCTACTGAACATCGTGTGTGGCCATGGATTGTGCACTGTTCGATGACGATTCCGACAGTGCCGTTTAGCCTGGAGTATTTACCACTTGCGGCGAACGATAAATATCAGGGTCAGGACAACGCACGGTATATTGATCCGCACGATGAGCAATGGATCCTGCCATTCATTCGCTGGTCGCTTGGTGAAACCCCCGCACCATACCTTGACTCCATTCCAACGGCGACGATGGTACAGAAGTTCGGGCAACCACACACCTTAGCAGCAATCTACAATCACGACAGAATTGCGCGCCAACGGCCAATTTCTAAAAGAAAGACTGTGGTTGAGGAGTTTGTCAGGAATGAATGGTTGGCCGCTAGCTTAAAGGTTTACTACGAACACCGTTGTCAGATCTGTGGAAAAAGCTTTCTTCCAGATTATGGCGTTGAGCTTGCCGATGCCCACCACATTCATTATGTCGCCCAGGGTGGGCCGGATGTGAGTTCAAATATCTTGGTAGTGTGCCCCAATCACCATCGCGTCATCCATGCAACCGATGCCCATTTTAATCGCGATAATCTGGCCTATGAATATCCGAATGGGTTCCAAGAACGCTTGATCCTTCCTGATCACTTTGTGTATGAAGGCCAATTAGGCTATAACGTATGAGGATGGTCCAATGGATGCCAATCCTGAATCGCTGACCCCTGAGCGGCTTGTGGCCCTCTACATAGCGCCCCACCCCGTGTGGGATACCCAGCACCTCAAGGGGATTGACACAGTGAACTGGGCGGAACTCAACCACGCCCATTGTTCTGCCTGCGATGTGCCGCCGCTGCTCCGCGCCCTGTTGTCCGACAATGCCGATCATCGTGATTTCGCCTGCCAGCTCCTCCACGAAACGGTCTACCATCAGGGCACAATTTATGAGGCAACCAGCCATGTCGTCCCTTTTTTGATCCAGTTGCTCAGTTTTCCGGATATTTCCTCCAAGGAGCATATCCTCATTCTGCTTGGATCGATCGCCAGCGGTGGCCCAGGCATCACTGCCGAGAGTACCTGGGTGCGTGAACGCTATGCCAAAGAGGGTCGTGATTTTGACGCTGTTGTTACCCAGCACGCGGCCTACGCGCACAAGCCTACGAGGCGGTGCACCGTGGGCTGCCCCAGTACGTTGTCCTGTATGACGATCCAGAACTCATGGTTCGACGCTATGTCACGCACCTGCTCTGTTATCTCCCGCCTGAGGCGGCTCACGACGTTCTGCCAATTCTTGAGACTCAGCTCTCCGTGCAAACTGATCCCATTGTTCGTGCTGAGATCTTCGCCGATGGTGCTGCCTTTATCAACAGGCAGCCGCTCATCAGTCTTCCGCTGCTCTCTTCATTTGTTCAACACGCGGTCGCCATTGCATCTGATCCAGAGGAAGATCGGCGCGTTCGCTTTGCCGCAGCGCTCGCCGCCCTTAATGTCGCTCCCCACAATGGTGATGGGCAACTCATCCAGATCGTGGTGGATGGCGTTGCTGACCCAAAAAGCGTTGTTGCCAAAACTGAGGAAGAGCTGTCCCCAACAGTGTTCGAACCGTCAGGGCTGTTTCCAGAAGGGTTTGTGTTAGATCACGCAGAGATCGCTGCAGACATTTTGGTCGATGATGTTACCCGCACATTCGCTCGACTGTCCAGTCCTCAGCGAGAAGCCGCACTCCTGCGCGCACTTGAACGTGTAGGCGTGCCAGACCATGCCCATACCCTTGGCGTGATGATCCTTGGACTCACCATCCTGGGCGGTGCCACCTACGAAACCTATCAGGGCCGTCCCGAGCTTCGTGGTGATACCCTGCTGTACGCGACTGTCGGTCCAGAAGCCAGTGATGGCATTGCAGAGCGCATCTATCCGATTGTGTGCTCAAGTACCGAATTTGCCATGCTCACGCCGCCTCAGCGCCAAGCAATTGCGGCAGTCGTTCGCACCGATGCTCTCTGGGAAGTTCGCAGCAACCTTTTTGCGGCGTTTGGCCTTCCGCTTGACCGGGCAGCATTGCAAGCCCTGGTCGGCTAGCCTATCGGTATGATTGATGGGCTAGCCGACTGGCTTGCGTTATCAGGTCAATCACTATACAAGGAAACACGATGAGTCGCTTATTTGAACCATTCACCATTCGCGAGATTACATTCCGCAATCGGATCTGGGTTGCGCCGATGTGCCAGTATTCCAGCCACGATGGCATGCCGACGGACTGGCATCTTGTCCACCTCGGCAGCCGCGCGGTCGGCGGCGCTGCTCTCATCATGGTTGAAGCCACTGCGGTGTCGCCTGAAGGCCGGATTTCACCCCACGACTCAGGCATCTGGTCAGACGCGCACGCCGCTGCGTTTCAGCCCATCACCAGATTTATCAAGGAGCAAGGCGCCATCGCCGGCGTTCAACTTGCTCACGCTGGACGCAAAGCCTCGACCGCCGCTCCCTGGGATGGCGGCAAGCAGGTGGACGTCGACCACGGCGGCTGGGAACCGCTGGCGCCCAGCGCGCTCCGCTTTGATCCCGCCTACCCCTTGCCGCGCATGATGACCCACACCGATATGGAGCAGACAACCAGTGATTTTGTCGCGGCAGCCCAGCGCAGTGTTGTGGCTGGATTTGAAGTGATCGAAATTCACGCTGCCCACGGCTACCTCTTGCATGAGTTTCTCTCCCCGTTATCCAACCAACGAACCGATGAATTCGGAGGAAGTCTGGAGAATCGCATGCGCTTTCCGCTGGAGGTGGCCAGAAGCGTCCGTGACGCCGTTCCCGACCATCTTCCCATCTTTGTGCGGATTTCAGCAACCGACTGGACCGAGAACGGCTGGGATGTGGAGCAATCGGTAGTATTTTGCGCCGCGTTGAAAAAGCTGGATATTGATTTGATCGACGTTTCGACGGGTGGCAATGTGCCGAACGCCAGCATCCCGGTCGCACCTGGATATCAGGTTCCGTTCGCGGCGGAAATTCGCCACAACGCTGAGATTGCCACAGCAGCGGTTGGCATGATCACCGAACCACATCAGGCTGAAGCCATTCTGGAGGCCGGCCAGGCTGACGCGATTTTCATCGCCCGTGAGTTTTTGCGCGATCCGTACTTTGTCTTTCGGGCGGCTCAGGAATTGGGCAGCCCTGTGGATGTGCCGAAACAATATGGCCGGGCGATTGCGCGGCCCGCTGGATCGAGCTAATCGCGCTGAGGATGCCGCTGAAATGTAGCACTTCATAAAATCCTACATTTCAGCAACATCCTCAGGCGACCACACGCCACCGGCAAAGATCCAGGAGCTGCCATCATCCCACGGCGTTGCCAGCCCTGGGGAGAAGGGGAAATTGCGCGGGCCACCCCGCAGCCGCCAGTCAGGCGCTGCTGGCCCAGGCCGATGGCATGAGTGGCCAGTTGGCGCATAGTGGTAGTCATAGTCGCCAACACAATCTGCACGCAGATGAACCCACGCTTGCTTCCACACCAGCCGGACCAGCAGCGCCTCGAACTTCTCCAGCCACTCCGCCCACTCCCACTCCACAGCTTTATACGAGGCTCCAAAGTGAATCGCCTGGCTCCGGTAGTGGCCGCCGACAACGGTTTCCGGCGGGATGGTAAACATCACCCGGGTGAGAAATGGCCACGCATCGTCCGCTGGCAACCCCGCGATCGCTGCGGCATTCTGGCGCGCCTCCTGCGGGTTGCGGTCCGCGCCGGCAATCAATCCATATACAAACGACTCATGGCCCATTGGCCGCTCCTTGCTCCCACTTCCTAATGCTCTAATCGCCCCACGTGCCACGCTGAAGTAGTATCCCACTTCTGGCAGACTGGAGCGAGGATGATTTCCCCGCGTACCCCACCACAGGTGAACGTGCCTTGCTCATGAGCGAGATCACTGCCACTCAGCGTGATCGAGATGGGCTAGCACGCTGCTCTGTCCTGAGAAACGAGCGAGCTGTAAAGGGTTCTTGTGGCAGCTTTTAGGCTTTGCACAAATATTGTCGCTCATTCTGCCGCTCATGCGGGACCAACCATGCAGCGCCCGTCAAAAAAGTGGCATTTAGGTGTATTTGAAGCGATCCATACTCACTGCAAAGTAGCTCTTAAACCAGGCTCTTTTTTGAGACATATCTGCACAGTGACATATTGGAGCAAAAGTCTTTACAGTTCGTTTTATATCTCCAGAACGATGTAAAAAATTATGAAACTTATTTATGAAATCATGAAACAAAATTTTGAAAAATTGCACGAGAACCAACATGGGAGACCTTCCCTCCGCTACTATGCACTAAATGGAAGCGCTACATACTCATACAGCCGTAAGTCGTGCTGCGCACGGAGCGCAATGCCACAGAGCGTAGCGAAGGTGTGCTGGAGTGTCCATCCGTCTTCCTCAACGATCGCACGCTCAAGAGCCCCGAGCTGCAGCGCCACCAGGCCATACGCTTCTTCCACGCTATGGATATGGCTCATCCGTTCGGCATGACTCTGAGCATCTTGAAGGAGACTGGCATACCCATGGGTCTCAGCACAGGTCCATACCGCGATCGATGTATC
>JACCRK010000334.1 GCA_013813565.1 Herpetosiphonaceae bacterium | reverse complement strand
GTACCCGGCCAGCGACTGCGCGGCATTTCTGGAGCGGATGGGGATTGGGGTTTAGGGGTTTGATCGTTTCAGGAGGTCTGTGGTTGATCCTAATCTGGTGCCACAGACAGAAAGGAGCGCAGTATGGGAAAGATCCTGACTGGCTTTACGATGTCGCTTGATGGTTTTATCGCCGGGCCGGACGATAACATTCGCCAGCTGTTTAAGTGGTTCTCAAGCGGCGACACGCCCTTTCCGGTGCCCGGCACGGACATGGTCTTTCAGATGTCACAGGCCAGCGCCGAGCACATCGGTGCGCTGTGGGGCTCGATCGGTGCGCTGGTCACCGGACGCCGCGACTTCGATGTATCGCACGCCTGGGGCGGCAAACCACCCTATGGCTGGCCCGCGTTTATTGTGACCCACAACCCGCCGCAAGAGTGGCTTGCGGCGAACTCGCCGTTTACCTTCGTCACCGACGGCGTGTCAAGCGCGATCGCCCAGGCCCGGCAAGTGGCCGGGGAGAAGCATGTTGTCGTCGGCGGCACAACGATCGTTCAGCAATGCCTGAGGGCCGGGCTGCTGGACGAGATCCATATCGATCTGGCGTCGATGCTGCTCGGATCGGGCATTCGACTGTTCGATCACCTTGGTGCCGACGCGATTGACCTGGAGCGTTTGTATTCGATTGAGGGCACCGGGGTGAACCACCTGGGCTTCCGTGTGGTCAAAACCCATGCTTAGTCGTTGAGTGCGCTGTTGGCCTACAGCTGGGCTGCCGCCAGCGCCGCCCAGCCCACCGCCAGATAGCGCCCAGCCTTGCCGAGCGTAATCCAGGCCAGCGACGGCAGCACCGCCAGTCGCATCGCCCCGGCGACCGCGACCAGAACATCGCCGATCAGCGGGACCCAGGCCAGCACCAGCGCCGGCGGCCCCCAGCGCTGGAGCGTTCTGGTCGCCCGCTCCATCCGCGCCGCCAGCTTTGGCTGATGCGACTCGGCGAATGCCCCCGCCCGCCGCCCAACCCAGAACGTGGTCACCGAGCCAAGCACATTGCCCACGGTGGCCACCAGAATCGGCCCGGCCAGCGTGCCGTCGGCGATGACCAGCGCCGCCAGCGCCGCCTCCGAGCCAAGGGGCAGCACCGTCGCCGCCGCAAAGCTCACGCCAAATAAAATCACATATGGCCACATACAACCTCAAGTCGAATTGATCCACGAAGTCATGGAGAGAGTAGCTAGCAGCTCGTAGCTGGTAGCTAGAGCATAATCACCCCACTGCCCCACTACCCCGCCGCCTCCTGCTCGCCCGCCCGCCCGCGCCGGCGCAGCAGCGCCCAGCCGGCCCGCACCGCGCCGACCTGGCCAACCACCAGCACCGCCGCATAGGCGCCGCAGCCAAGCAGCGTCAGCGCCGCCAGATACCCAAACAGCGGGCCTGTCCCATCTGGCTCGGGCCACACCGACCGCCCCAGGATCACCGCCGCGCCGCAGCTCAGGCCGGCCACCAGCAGCCGCAGCCAGAAACGCCAGTCGCGGTCGCGGGGGGCGTGGATGGCGGACCGGGCGATAGACACCAGGGCGATCGTCTCCGCCCACAGCGACACGGTCGTCGCCCAGCCCAGCCCGGCAAGTCCCCAGCGCCGCCACCACAGCGCCAGCCCAATCTGCAGCACCGCGCCGGCCACCCGAATGATGCTTGGCCGGCGGGTGTCCCCGGTCGCATAGTTGAAGCGCACCAGCAGAATGCTCAGCGCCAGCGCCGGCAGGCCCGGCAGGATCGTCATCATGGCGGTGCTGGTCGGGCCGACGGAGCGGGCATCAAAAGCGCCGCGCTCGAACAGCAGGCGCACCAGCGCGGTCGAGAGCAGGGTGCCGACAATCGTCAGCGGCAGCAGCAGCAGCATCGAGATGCGCACACAGCGCTGGAGCAGCACCGCCAGCGCCGCGCGGTCCTGCCGGATAGCCAGCTCGGTCAGCATTGGGAAGGCCACCCGCGCCAGCACCTGCGGGGCCAGAATAATCGGCACATCGACGATCCGGCGGGCATAGGCCAGCGCGGCCACCGCCCCGGTCCCCAGGGTCGAGGCCAGCGCGGTCTCGATCACGCCAATCAGATGGACCGAGACCAGCGCGGTCAGCAGCAGCGGCCAGGCCCCATGCACCACCATTCGCAGCCCCGCGTCACGGGAGGCGAGCCGTGGGCGCAGCGGAACCCGTCGGCTGAGCAGCAGCAGCAGCCGCACCAGCGCGCCCAGCATCAGCCCCCAGGCCAGCCCCTGGACGCCGCCAAGCACAGCGATCCCCGCCAGCGGCCCCAGCTTGAGCGCAATATCGGCCAGCGCCGGACGGATAAAGTGGCCGTGGGCCTGATACCAGGCGGTCAGGATCGCCGTGGCGCACAGGGCGGGCAGGGCGACCATGCCAACCCGAATAATGCTGGCGGTCAGCGCCTGCGTCGGCGCATCGAAGCCCGGCCCAAAGACCCTGGCCAGACCGCCGGCCCCCCACCAGCCCAGCGTGGCCAGCGGGACTGCGCCAAGCAGCACCCAGCCCAGCGTGCTGCCAAAGGTGCGGCGGGCGCCCGCCGGATCAGCGAGCAGCACCGGGATCATGGCCGGGCTGGCGATATCGGCCAGCAGAAATCCAACCAGCAGCACCACGCTGGCCCCGGCAATGTAGGCGTCGGCGGTGGCGCTCGTGCCGAAAACATGCGCCAGCACCAGCTTCTCGGCAAAGCCAAGCAGTTTGTAGAGCAGCGTTGCGCCCGCCACCAGCGCCGAGAGCCGCCAAAGATTAGGTGATTTTGTCATCGCGGCGATTATAAACCATCCCAGAACAAGGGTATAATTGAGCAGTCGCTAAATCCGTTATCGCTTGAATCGCAGCATCTGCACGCGTCGTAGCGCACAGGGCTTATAAATTCTCGCTTCAGCAAGCGGTTTCCTGTGATTCGCCGCCCTTCCGTCCCTCCTCCGGAGGGAAACCCAGGGGGTTTTCATCCCCCTGGACCCCCTAAAATGGAGTTTGTGGAAGGATTGTGGTTGATGAATACACCCCACGAGTGTTTACAAACGAGAATGCACAGGCCTTGTCTTAGTGCCAGCGCCAGCCGTATTCTTCTACCAGGTTGATGTATGCTTGAACTTTCACCGCCAGCGCAGCGTATGAATGCCGGCCAGATCTGGCGCTTTCTCGCCAGTGTGCGCGTTGGCCGGATTGCCACCCACGACCACGAGCAGGGAGTCTCGTCGCTCACGCCGCTGTTTTTTGCCTCGGTTGAGGGGCGGATCTATTTTGCCACCCAGCCGGGCTATAAGCTCACCGTGCTGCGCCGCTACCCGGCCGGCGTTGGCCTGCAGTGCGACCAGAATCTCGGCGGCACCTGGATCAGCGTGTACGCCTGGGGTCGCTACCGTGATGTTGGGCCGGGCGCCGAGTATGCCCAGGCCAGCCTGCTGCTGGCCCGCAAATATGGCCGTAATTTCCTGCGCCAGATCGCCGACCAGGCCGCCAAGGCCCTGCGCGGCGGGCCGCTGGGTGTCTGGCGGGCCGCCTGGGGCGCCACCACCGGCTGCATCGACATCGAGCGCATCGGCGGGCGGATCTGGCATGCTGCGGAGTAGCGCGGCGGTATTCTGAATTCTAGCGTGAGCAGGTACAATGGAGATTCTTGATCGAGCCAGGGCGCTGGCGTTGCTCGATGAGCTGCCGTTTATGCGGCTGGCTGGCTACGATCAACAGCGTCAGGCGCTGTATGCCGTGCCGCTGGCCTTTGCACGCGCCGGCGAGACACTGCTGATCGCGGTCAGCGCCCACGGGCGGCTGGCTGGACTGCTGAACAATCAACGGCACGGCATCTGCCTGGAGGCGGATGAGGTGCAGCCGGACCTCTCGTTTCGCTCGATCATCGGCACGGTCGCTGTTGATCGGCTGGACGATCCGGCACAGGCGCTGGTGGCGCTGGCCGCCCGCTACGCCGCCGAGTGGGGCCGCTGGCGACCAGCAGGTGGGCTCCAGGCCTATCGACTCCACATTACAACCATTCAGGGTCGAATTAAGCGCTGAGCCTTTGCGGATCGCTCGGCGCGCCTAAAGTGAGGTACGTATGATTTCTGTCACCCGTGAGCGGCGGATGCCGTATGCGCTGGATTCGGTGTGGGCCTTCTTGAGCGAGCCAGCCAATCTGCCGCTGGTGATGGCGCGCATTATCCGCGTCGAGGTCGGGACAAAGTCGGGCGATAACACACCGCTGACCGCCCACTTTGATTTTGGCACCACGATGGGCCGCCGCGCCGCCACCGGTGTGTTTCGCACCGTTGCCCAGGACGAGGTGCATTTTGAGGCAGCCCGGCCATTGCCGCTGCTGGCTCGCTGGACGCTGCAGCCTGAGGAAGATAGCGTGCTGCTGATCGCGCTGCTGCGCTTCGATCTCAAGCCTATGCTCGGCCCGCTGGCCATGCTGGCACCGATCCCTAAGATCAAAGCGCGGGTTGCCGATGAGCTGACGCTGGCCCTCAAGCGCACCGAAGAGCTGCTGAATAGCTCTGATCCCAAGACGATCTAAGCCCATCGAAATTCTTTCCCTCGCCATCACAATGGCGAGCGGGCGTCCGCCGGGCACCCGTGACGCGCCGAGGTGAGGTTCCCCCGCATCCTGGCGCCCTAGCTAATTGGATTTTTGTCTTGCCTATCTACGCGCATATCGCCCTAAACGCCTATCTGCCAGATAACTCCGATGCGATTTTGACCTATGTCGTGCCGCCAACTTTTGGCCCGCTCGCGGTCGGCGCCTTGGTGTGGGCGCCGCTGGGCGCCCGCCGGGTGCAGGGGATTGTCCTGGAGCTTTCCGATCAGCGCCCTGGCGATTTTGCCATTCGCGAGATTCTCGACCGCGCCGACCCTGAGGCGATCGCCGCGCCCCAGCAGCTGGCCATGGCCCGCTGGTTCAGCCGCACCCAGGCCGTGCGCCTCTGGGATGCCCTGGAGCTGACGCTGCCGCCAGGAGTCCAGCAGGAGATCGAGCGCACCTGGCGGCCCAGCCCGAGCGGCCTGACCATCGATCTGGGGACCCTCGACGAGCGCGATCGGGCGGTGCTGTTTCATCTCCGCCGCTCCGGCGAGCAGACCGAGACCGAGCTGCGCCTCGATCTGCGCGGCTCCGATGCCGACCTGCGCCGCACCTACACTGGCTTGCACGAGCAGGGCTTGATTGTGCTCGGCAGCCACATCACTCGCCCCAACGTCGCCCCCAAGCGCGAGTGGAGCGCCCGCCCGACCGTCCCCGACGCCGCGCTGGCCCTGGCCGAGCTGGCGCGGGCGCCCCGGCTGGCCGCCGTGCTCCAGGCCGTTATCGAGCAGGCCACCGATGGCGAGGCCGTACTGCTGCCTGAGCTGCGCGATGTCGGCGCGACGCCCGCCCATCTGCGCAGCCTGGCCCTGCGCGGCATGTTGGAGCTGGAGCAGGTTGAGGTCCGCCGCGATCCGCTGATCGGGCGCATTCCACCGCTTGAGCATCCGCCCGACCTGACTCTGGAGCAGGAGCGCGGCTGGCGGGTGATTGTGGCCGCCCAGGACGCCGCCGCCCGCACTGGCCGCGCCCAGCCAATCTTGCTCCACGGCGTGACTGGCAGCGGCAAGACCGAGCTGTATCTGCGGGCGATCGGCCGCACAATGCGCGCTGGCGGGCAGGCCCTGGTGCTGGTCCCCGAGATCGCCCTGACCACCCAGCTGGTGCGCCGCTTCGCCGCCCGCTTCCCCAATCAGCTGGCGGTTCTGCACTCCGAGCTGGGCATGGGCGAGCGCTACGACGAGTGGCGTCGCCTGCGCCGTGGCGATGCGCGGGTTGTCGTCGGATCGCGCTCGGCGATCTGGTCGCCGCTCGCCGATCTCAAGCTGATCATCGTCGATGAGGAGCACGAGGGCTCGTTCAAGCACGAGGCCACGCCGTTCTACCACGCCCGCGATCTGGCCCTGCGGCTGGGCGAGCTGGCCGGCGCCGTCACGATTCTGGGCAGCGCGACGCCTTCGATCGAGACCGCCTACGCCGTTCAGGTTGGCAAGATGGATGTGATCGAGCTGCACGAGCGGGTTGGCCGTCGGGTCGTCAACGGGGTGGCGCGGGCCGAGTCGATCCCGCTGCCGCCGGTGCGGGTGGTCGATCTACGGGTCGAGCTCAAGGCCGGGGTGCGCTCGATCTTCAGCCGCCCGCTCCAGTCGGCCATCCACCGCACCCTGGAGGCGCACGAGCAGACGATTCTGTTCCTCAATCGGCGCGGGATGGCCTCGTTTGTGATGTGCCGCGACTGTGGCGAGACAATTCACTGTCCGCGCTGCGCCATCTCCCTGGCGGTCCACGGCACCGAGGGCGACAGCAGCGCCCCGGCGACCCTGCGCTGCCACTACTGCGGCCACGTCGACTGGGTGCCGCGCAACTGCCCGACCTGCTTCAGCACCCGGATTCGCGACTTTGGGGTTGGCACCCAGCGGGTGGTCGAGGAGGTCAAGGCGCTGTTTCCGAGCGCGCGGGTGATGCGCTGGGACCGTGATGTGACCGGGCGCAAGGGCTCCCACGAGGCGCTGCTGGATCGATTTCTGCGCCACGAGGCCGACATCATGGTTGGGACGCAGATGGTGGCGAAGGGGCTGGATCTGCCGCTGGTGACGCTGGTGGGCGTGATCACCGCCGACACCGCGCTCAACCTGCCGGACTTCCGCTCCGGCGAGCGCACCTTTCAGCTGCTGGCCCAGGTGGCCGGGCGGGCCGGGCGACGCACCGCCGGCGGCACCGTGATTGTGCAGACCTACACCCCCGAGCACTACGCGATTCAGGCCGCCGCCGGCCACGACTACCGCCAGTTCTACCGCGAGGAGATCGCGTTTCGCCGCAGCACCCACTACCCGCCCTTCAGCCGCCTGATTCGCTTTGTGACCCAGTCAGCGTCGAATAAAACTGCCGAGCGGGTTGCCGGCGAGCTGGACAACCAGATTCGGGCGACCCTGGAGGCGCGCAAAATCAAGGACTGGGCGATTATTGGGCCGGCGCCAGCCTTCCTGCAAAAGCTCCGCGATCGGTTTCGCTGGCACATTCTGGTGCGCCTGCCCGACCCCGCCCAGCTGCTCGACGGCTTTGGGGTGCCGCGCGGTTGGACGGTTGATGTTGACCCGGTGAGCTTGCTGTAGTCCGGCTGCTGGCGCGATCAGATCTCGCGTAGCCCGATATCGGTGCGGTGATACGAGCGTGGCAGCGTAATCCGCCCAAGATTGGCATAGGCTTTGGCGCGGGCCTCGGCCAGATTTGGCCCCAGAGCAACCATGGTCAGCGCCCGCCCGCCCTGGGTCGAGAGCTGGGCTGGCCCGCTTGGGCGCACCAGCATCGCCTCGCTAAACGCATCGCCGAATCCACCCAGCAGGCTGCGCTTCTCCGGCATCTGCATTGTCACCGAAACATAGTTCATCCCCATCGGGTTGATCGTCTCGCTCTGGAAGGCCAGCACCCCGGCGTCCAGCTCGGCCAGGCCGCCAAGGCTGAGGCCGGTCGGAAATGAGTGCGGGTAGCCCTGCGCGACCAGCGTAACCCCAACGCTAGCCTCCGGCTTCCAGCGCAGCGGCGGCAGCGTGCTCAGCGAGCGATTATTGCAGGCGGCGATCAACGTGAACAGATCATCTTCCAGGCGCGGGAGCACCACTTGCGCCTCGGGGTCGCCCAGTGTTGTCCGAATGCGCATCACCTGGGGGCCAGCGGCGGTAATGGCGCAATCGACGCCCAGAATCCCCCACCAGGGCAGATTCTCATGGGCCAGCGCGGCCAGCAGCGGCTCCATCACCAGACGCTGAATGTAGTCGCCAATCCTGGTGAGCAGCGGCGTCGGGCTGGTGTGGGCGCCCATGCCAGCCGCCGCCCAGCCAGCATCATTATTGTCCAGGCGGTCGTAGATGCGGGCTGGCAGCAGCGGCACCAGGGTTATGCCATCGGTGAAGCAGGAGTAGGCGACGGTCGGCCCGGCGGCCGGGGCCTCGATCACCACGCCGCGAAAATGATCATCGCGCAGCGGCAGGGCAAAAATCCCATCGAGGGCCGCCATTGCCGCCCCACGGTCGCTGTAGGCGCCGTCGAACTCCGAGGGATAGTCGCTCCACAGCATCACCGGCAGCGAGTGGGCCGCCAGATAGCGCTCGGCGGTCGCCCGATCGCCGAAGGCGCGCCCAGGCGAGGTGGGAATTTTGTAGCGGTTGAGGAACTCTTTGGCCCACAGCGGCGAGCGCTGGAGCAGCGCCGAGCGCTTGGGCGGCCCCCAGACCGCCATCTTCAGCGGGGTGGCCTCATCGACCAGCCCCTCACCAAGAAACTCGCCATCACCTGGGACGATGACGTTGAACTCTTCGCTGAAGGCCCAGCGCACCGTCTGGCTCAGCGTATCGCGGGCGGCCGCAACCGGCGCCAGCATGCTGGCCCCGCCGTTGCCGGGTATACTCGCCAGCTCGTCGACCCGGTCGCTATTGAACAGTTTCCAGACCAGCGCGTGGGCTGTTCCGGTTGCCCCAGTGACAAGAATTTTCATAGGCATCAGCTACAAATAAGGCGCAATCGGCACGCCTAGACGTGCCGATTGCGCTCTGATGATTGCTAGTCGACCCGGCCCTCGCGGGCGGCGAACACGTGGTAGTCGATGGTGGGGAACGGGTTGTCGAGATCGTTGTACTCGGCGGTCAGGCGCTGTAGCTCGCCGGCGTCGCCGCTCTCCAGCGCATCGGCCAGCGAGTTGAAGCGATCGACATGCTCGTTGAAGCGCTTGGTGGCGTAGTCGTTGGCCTGGCCGGTGGTCACCAGGAACGGCCAGTCGCTCGACTCCAGCAGCAGCACCTCGCGGGCGATCTGCGCCAGCGCCGCCGCCTGATCGCCGTTGGCCGCCGGGTATTTGGCCACCAGACCTTCCATGCGCCGCTCGGCCCCATGAATGATCGGCCACATCCACTCGGTCTCGGGGTTGAGCCAGGTGGTGTGGGTGCCATTCTCGCCCCACGAGCTTTCGGGCAGGTTGAGCGATGACTGCGGCGGATTCGCGGCAATATAGTCCGAGGCGGTGGTTAGCTCCACCTCGTCGCTGGCGGCCAGCGTGCGCAGCACCTCGCGAATCCAGTCGACGCCCTCGAACCACCAGTGGCCGAACAGCTCGGTGTCGTAGTTCGACGAAATCATGCCGTAGCGGCCGGTCTGGCCCTTGTACTCGGCGATCACATCGCGCACCAGGCTGGTGAAATGCTTGGCGTGGCTCTGAATCCGGTCAACCGTCCAGTCAGGATGATAGTACTCTTTGAATCCTAGCTCGACTTTTGGCCCGGTCACGCGCCAGTACTGCATCCCGCTGATGCTATCTTTCTTATGGAACTCGCGGTAGTTGGACTCGCCGGGATAGCCCCACTCCGCCGACCAGACCTGCAGGCCGGTCTTGTGGTGGCGACCAATCGCCGAGACTTTCTCGCTCAGCCCGACCAGGTAGGGCTGGAGCGTGCTGTTGCCGGTGAGCGGCATCTCTTTGCTGACCGGCACCACGTAGCGCCGGATCAGCGATCCATATGGCCCAAACACCTTGCCCTCGGACTTACCGATCGGCGCGCCGCCCTCGATCGTCGTGGTCTCGACAAAGAAACAGTTGATGCCCTGGGCCTCCAGGAACTCCTCGACGCCGGGCTTGCGCTGGGTCTCGCCATTGTCGTCGGTGTAGTAGGCCGGGCGATAGGCGCACTCGGGCAGCCAGATCGCCCGTGGGCGGCGGCCGTAGTGGCGCTCGTAGCTCTGGGCTGCGACCGCGATCTGGGCATAGATCGTCGAGTCGCGGCTGACCAGCGGCAGATAGCCGTGGGTGGCGCCACAGGTGATAATCTCAATATAGTCATCATCTTGCAGCTTGCGGAAGGCGCCAACAATATCACGGTTGTAGCGCTCGACAAAGGTCTGTTTGATCTTGGCGTACCAGTCGCGGTACCACTGGGCCAGATAGGCCCGGTGCGGATCCGGGGTTTCCAGCGGAGCTTCTTCTTCAACCACGTCCAGGGTTTCGGCGGCGGCTTCCTCAGCGTCGAGGTCGGCGGCAATGGCGGCGGCGGCGGCGGTCAGCAGCCCGGCGTGCAGCGGCGCTGGCGAGTCGCCGGCGGTTGGCGTGATCTCGCCATTCTCAGAGCGCACCACGGCCTGCAGCTCTTCGACCGAGCGGATCGATCCCTCAGCCTCGTCGGGTTCAAGCTCTGCGTCACCCTCTTCGGCGGCAGCTTGCACGGCGGCGGTCTGAGCAGCATCCCAAAGCTGCTGCACCTCGGCTAAACGATCGATATCGCCCTGCGCGGCCGTGATCTTCTCATCAAGATACTCTTCAAAGTTGCGCAGAATCGTTGGGTCGGCCAGCTGCTCGGTCAGGATCGGAGTGATCCCAATCGTCAGTCGCGGACGAAGCCCATCGGCAATCAGGTCATTGAGCGCATTGAGCAGGGGAATGTAGGTTTCCGACGCGGCCTCGTGGATCCACTCTTCGCCGTGGGGCCAGCGACCAGCTTTACGGCAGTAAGGCAGGTGGCTATGCAGGACGAAGGTAAAGGCACCTTGTTTCGGCATATGTGACACTCCTTCGCTGAGGTTTTTATTGAGGATGTGCCTGCATTATACGCGAAAAGTCTGGAGTTAAAAGATTAAAGCCTTTGCTGCGCCATAATTCCGGCGTGCAGGGTATGGACAACGTCAGATGGCACGGCCGGATTCCGACCTCACCCTCTGGGCGCCGAGGGTGAGGTCAGACGTTGCCTAAACCCTATCGCGGCGGGCAGGCCTGCTTGTCACTCGGTTGACACCGTGGTATACTTGCGCAGATTATTTCGTTTTAGCTCACTAGAATGGGATAAATCGTTGTATTAACTAGCAACAGCAGGTTAACTATGGGGGCGCTTTGGCGGCGAGGACTAAGCTTACTAACAATTCTACTGCTGCTTGTGCGGTGCGGCGAGCTGGCCGATACTCCCACGCAGCAGCCCACCGAGCCAACCGCCGCAGCGCCGACCCGCATTACCCTGACCGTGTGGCACGGCGAAAGTGGCGCGATCAACGAAACCCTCCAGCGCCTGCTGCTGGACTATCAGCGTAACCCGAGCCACAGCAACATCGAAATTCAGGTCGAGTCCCACGGCACCAACCTGCTCAGCGACTACAAAGAAGCAGTGCTGGCCGGCGGATCGCCCGATCTGGTGTTGCTGGCCGAGAATCGCTGGCTTGGGCCGCTGGCCGAACAAAATTTGGTGCTCGACATTACCCGCCGTATCACCAGCACCGAAGCGGCCAGCTTTCTGCCAGCCGCGCTCGATGGCGCCCGCTTCAACCAAAAGCTCTACGGCCTGCCCCTGACCCTCGATCTGCCCGTGCTCTACTATAATCGAGCCAACATCAGCGAAGCCCTGCCCGAGAGCACCAACGAATGGCTGGCAGCGGCCCGCTCCTTCACCACCGAGACAAATCAAGGGCTGGCGTATAATCTTTCGCTCTACTTTACCCAGCCCTATATCAGCGCCTTCGATGGCCAGTTCTTCGACCAGACCGAGCAGGTGGTGCTCGGCACCAACAGCTTTACCCCAACCCTGGAGTGGCTCTCATGGGTGCGCGATCTCTCCAACGATCAGCTGCTGCTGGCCCGCGATGACAACCGGCTGATCAACCGCGCTATTCAGCAGAACACCGCCCTGATGACCATCGACTGGGCGCGCAACCTGACCGACTATCGCCAGGTGTGGGGCGACAATGTGGGCGTTCGCCCGCTGCCTCGCCTGAGCCAGACCGGGAAGCAGCCTCAGCCATATGTCCGCAGCAGCATCCTGGCGCTGAACCCACGGAGCGCGGAGATACAACAGAATGCCGCCTTCGAGGTGATGCGCTTTCTAGCTGCCCCGACGGCCCAGGCCGAGCTACGCTCAATCGGCTTGCCGACAGTCCGCCGCGACCTGGCCGAGGCCGACCCGGTGCAGACGCAGATCGAGCTGGCCGCCAGCCGGGGCGTGGCCTGGCCAACATCAATTCGCTTCAACAACAGCTGGGATACACTGGCCGCAATGCTGCGCAATGTGCTCAATGGAGCCTCCATCGAAAGTACAATCGACGAGACCGATCGCCGTCTACGAAGTCAATAAGTCGCTTTTCTCCAGGGCGCACATCTGCCTTGACGGACCGATTGCTAAATATGCCTTTGCGGTGCGATCTGTAGTTGATATTTGGCAAAAGATGTAGTAGAATGGCGCAGACGGCCAACCCGCTGAAGGCTGATCGTTCCCAAGTCATTCATTATAGATTCCACGCCGGCCTACGGCCTAAGGAGGAGTTGCATGGCAACCAGAACCGAAGAGATGGTGCGGCATCTCAAGGCACTGCAAATGAATACGCCTGACATCGAAGCCTCGGCGGTCGTCAGCGTTGATGGTCTAATTATGGCATCGAATCTTCCAAACGATGTCGAAGAGGATCGCGTATCTGCAATGAGCGCCGCTATGCTTTCACTGGGCGAACGGATTGCCGGTGAGTTGCGTCGTGGGGCCTTGAGCCTTGTGTTCGTTCAGGGCGAAGATGGATATGTTATTCTCATTTCGATTGGTGAAGATGCCGTGTTGACTGCGCTCGCCCAAAGCCGAGCTAAGCTAGGTCTTATTTTCCTGGATATGAAGCGCACCGCCAACGAGTTGGCCCATCTCGTTTAAGGTTGCTGCCCTCCCAATGACCGTCTCCGTGGGCCAGACAAAGTTCTGGCCCTTTTTTGCTGCCCATCCATATGGATAAAAAAAGGTGATGCGTAGGATGAGCTGTCTGTTTGCACTCAAGTCCAGATCCCCCAACTCGCGCCGCCAGAATGATCCCGCCTGCTCCCTCGCCATCGCCGCTTTCCAGGTTGATCCCGCTCTGCTGTTGCTTGCTGTGCTCCTATGATCGATCGTCTTGCAAGCTCCCGACGCTCACGTGAGTGGACCTTCATCAGCATCGGTCTGCTGCTGGGGATTGGCATTGGCGCTGTTGCGGCGTTGGTCTCCCCGCTGCTGGTCGGCGCTGGACTGGTTGCGCTGGCGGTGGCCGCAGTGCTCGGACGCTCAGTCCAGGGGATGATCATCGGCACCGTGGCGGCGGCAACCTTGCTGCCGTTCGGCACCCTGCCTTTCAAAATTGGCATCACGCCGACGTTCCTTGAGCTGGCGCTGTTTGGCCTCTACGGCATGCTGGTGCTGCGCGGCCTGCTCGCCGCCGATCAGCCGATTCGCTGGAGCGCGCTGGCGCCGTTTGTGGTGTTGCTGCTGGGCTTCTCGTTCTTTTCATTTATTGTTGGCTCCTCCGGCTCCCCCGACCCACTGACCGCCCACAACTATTTCAAGCTGATTCTCGGCGTGCTGCTATTTTTCGGGGTGCTGAATGCCATCCACAGCTTCGGCGAGGCTCGCTGGCTGATGCGGCTGCTGATCCTGGCGGGGACGGCGGCGGCACTGTTGGGCATCGGTCTGCGCTTCGCCCCCGATCCGCTGGCGCTGCGCGCCCTGACCAGCCTGGCGCCGATTGGCTACCCCGACAGCGGCCGGGTTCTGCGCTACGTCGAGGACGACCCGGCCGGCTTCGAGCGGGCAATCGGCACATCCGTCGACCCAAATGGTTTTGGCGGGCTGATGACGCTGCTCGGGGCGCTGGCGCTGGCCCAGGCGCTGGCGGCTAATCCGGTGCTCGACCGGCGGCTGCTGTGGCTGGCAACCGCGATGATGGCCCTGGCCGTCTTCCTGACCTCGTCGCGGGCCGCTCTTGGTGGCTTTGTGGTGGCAGGGCTGATCCTGGCGACCGTGCGCTATCGCCGGCTGTGGTGGGGCATTGGCGCGGGGGGGCTGCTGGGGGTCGTCGCGATTGTGGGGCTAGGCAAGGGTGGCGCGTTCGCCGAGCGGCTGATCGAAGGGGTGCAGTTTCAGGATCAGGCCAACCTGATGCGGCTGGCCGAGTTCCAAAACGCCCTGGCAATTATTCGCGCCTACCCGGTGTTTGGGGTTGGCTTCGGATCGGCGCCATCGATCGATCTCACCACCGGCGTCAGCAGCATCTATCTGACGATTGGCTCACGGATGGGGCTGGTTGGGCTGGGGCTGTATCTGCTGACCTGCGTGGCGTTTTTTGTGCTGACCACCCGTGCGTTTCGCCACACCAGCCGTGATATCAGCGATGCGATTCTCGGCACCCAGGCGGCGATTGCGGCGGCGCTGGCGGTCGGCCTGCTTGACCACTACTTCTTCAACATTGAGTTTTCGCATATGGTCGCGCTGTTCTGGCTGGTGATTGGGCTGGGGATGGTGCTGGTGCAGGCTAGCCGGTCGGCAAACGACGCCGGCTGACCCCGGCGAGCGCTCCAAGCTTTTCTACTCCACAACAAGCTCCGCGGCCTGCTCCAGCGGCTTGAGACGATACAGCGTGTAGGCCTGCGATAGCCCCTTCAGGTCGCGGGTGAAACGCTCGATCTCCAGCTGGCGGCTTGTCAATAGGTGCTCAACCCCAGCAATATTCATCAGATCGGCGGTAATCACGGTATCGCCGCCCACGCTGATCGACTGGGCGCGGGCCGCCGCATTGACGGTGGTGCCAAAGTAGTCCAGCACCTCGTTGGCGTTCACCGCGATGCACGGGCCACAGTGCAGCCCAATCTTGATGCTGAGCGGCGGACGGTCGGGTCGCTCGGCATTGCTTTGCTCGATCGCCGTGTGAATATCCAGCGCCGCCGCGACGGCCTCCACAGGATTAGAAAATACCGCCATCACCGCATCGCCAACAGTTTTTACCACCGAGCCGTCGTGCTGTTCGATCGCTGAAAACAGGGTGGTGAAGTGGTCGCGCACGACCGCATAGGCGGACGAGTCGCCAAACTGCTCGTACATCGGGGTGGAGTTTTTGATATCGCTGAACAGAATCGTCAGATTTTTGATCGCCATGCCCAGCCCTGGCGCCAGCACCTCGGAGGAGAAGAGCGTCCGAAACTCTGGCAGGGTTGTCACCAGGGCCGCGCTGACCCGCGCCGAGCCCCAGGCATCGCGCTCGACGATCAGCAGCTGCTCGCTGGCGCTGGTATTGGCGCAGGCTAGAGTCACTGGCCCAGGCGCACACTCGGCCACACCTTCCTGGATACCATTTGCTGTCAGCGTGATGCTGGACTGGGTGGTCGTCAGCGCTGGATCGATCCGCAAGGTGCAGCGCTGCTCGCTGCCCAGCATCCGCACATGGTAGCCACCGCTCTCCAGGGTGACGCTCAGGCTACGGGCTTCTCCGGCGGCCAGGCGCTGCTGGGCCACAATGTGCTGATTGAGCGCCGGCGACCCCATTGCGCAGAACATCATGCTAGAGGCCTGGCGCACGCTTGGATTGACGGCGAAGCGCAGCTCAACATATTCGTCAAAGTTGGTATCGTAGGTGATGTGGCAGACATCGCAGTGGGCGGTTTTGTGGAGGTCGCGCAGGGTGCTGGTCGTCTCCTGGCTGACCCGACAGTTGGGGCACAAGACGTCCCAGTTCATATCCAGCAGGCCGGCCTGGGTGGCGTACAGAAACAGCCGCAACGTCTCCAGCCGATTCACGCCCCACTCATCGGCCAGCACAAACGGCCGCATAGTCGCCACGTCCTCATCCCGACCAGTGCGGATCAACGTCAGCAGGCGATTGAGGATTGGCTGATTGACCGGCAGGTTACGCAGGCGATTGGTCATCTCGACCAGCGTCGGCCCATCGCTCTTGACTCGGCGTGCCGGCGGAAAGTAATCGGTCTGCTGCGCGGCAACTTTGTCGGCCAGGCCTTGGAGATAGCGCACGTGATCCTTGATCAGCTTGCCAACGAGAAAGCGCCCCATGATCTTGCCGACAATATCGCGGGGGTAGATCGTTGTATATGACTCAACGATGGTGCTATCGGGCGCGGCGGCCTGCATCCGTGAGCCAGTTACCAGCGAGCGGAGGAATGGGGTGCGCTCAAAAACCCGCTCAACCTGCGAGTATTGCTGGGTCACCCACTCAAAGGGCTGCTCGACCCACTGGATTGAGAAGCCAAATTTATGGGATTTGCCGACAATCTCACGCTCGCCATTCGGGTTGGTGCGCTCAGTGAAGGACAGGGCTGGCAACCCAACCGCGTGATTGACCTTGCTGGTCTGCGAAAGGATCTGCCAGACCTGCTCGACCGGCAGATCGATCCGCACTTGATGGGTTAACGTGACAGGTTTGGGAGCCATTGGAGCCTCACTTGGGATCGCAACAATGTGCAACATGGTTCGCACATTGTAGTCTACCGAGTTGCTGCTCGCTTAGCAAGTGGTAGAGATTACAAGTGAGCCGGATCGATTCTGGCAGCGTAGGCCGGAATGGTGTGGACGCCGCGCACCAGCACGGTTTTGTTGCGCTGCAGGCCCAGAACCAGGTAGACCGCACCAAAGCGCGCCTGAATATCCTCGGGGTCGAAGGCGATCTCAGGCAGCTCTTCGCTGGTGAGCCACTCCTGGCCCAGCGCCCGCCAGGCAATATCGGTGACCGGCGTCTCATCGAAGCTGCCGAGATCGGGCAGATCGAACAGCATATAGCTTTTGAAGCGCTTATCCTCGCGCTCAAACATGGCGTGGGTCTGGTGCGCCTGCACCAAGCACAGCGACCGCTCGTGGCGCTCCAGCACCGCCTGCGGGTCGCGGTCGAGATGCTCGGGAAAAAACCGCGCATAGCGTTCGGGCGTGATATGGCGCAGGAGTTTGCGCTCCGTTTCGTCGGTGATGACCCACTGCTCGACATATGGCGGCTGTGGATTGGCCTGTAGACCTTCCCAGCGCACAACATCGCCAGGACGGATCAGGGCACCGTCGGGGAGGGTGATATCGCTGAGCTGCAGCGGGCCATCGCTGCGGGCAATCTCGACCCACACCCGACCGGTCACTGGATCGGGCTCGGTGGTCATGCCAGCCAGCGCCACGCCTTTTTTTACCCGTGAGACGGCCAGAACTAAAAGATCAATTGGTTGAGCCATGCAAAAACCCGCTTTTATCAAACATGAATTAATAGGCCGTAATTGTAACATAGTGGCTCGTCTTGGATGCCCTGAACGAGGATGCTGTTCTCGCCGAGCCGGTCGTAACCAAATCAATTGGGCTGTGACCGGCTCGGCCAGCGATCGACGCTAGGGAGGACTGCAATGACACTACTTCTCCAAGAGCTGGCGAAAGGTGCTGGAGGCCTGCCAGGCATCGGGGTCGCTTTTCGAGAGCAGGCTACAGATCACCCGCCGCTGATCGCGGTTGAGCGACTCGGCGCCAATGCTGACTGCGCGCATTTTCAAGTCATTGTCGCTGTTCGGCGACAGATAATCTTCGAGCAGGCCCGTCGCCTGTTGCGAGGCATAGTACTGCAGCTTATAGGTGTGCAGGCTCTCGAAGGTCGCCCCAATCGTGTGGACAAACTGGATCGCACAGACCGCCGCGCCGCGGGGCGGGGCGATCTCGCGATAGCGCCCGACCATCAGCGGCGGCGACGTTTCAGCAAACATATGATCTTCGTAGGCTTCGACCATTACCCCAGCCTCGCTGAACATCAGGGTTGGTCGTACGACCTGTCGGCGCCATGAACGCATTGCGGGCCTCCTTGAGATTGGCAGAGATCTGCGGATCGAGGGCGGGGTTACTTCTGCGCTCTCGTCGCGGATTTCTGACTTTGGTAAATACGATGGAGTGCCAGGCCAATCTGCAGCGCCAGCCGATCGGGGGCGCGGTCTAGGTGATGGGCGGTGATGCTGGCAATCCGGCCAAGCCGATAGAGCAAAGTGTTGCGATGAATGTGCAGGGCGGCGGCGGCCTGGCTATGATTGCCAAGATAGACAAAAAACAACTGCAGCGTGTGCAGCAGATCGCCATCCTGGCGCGCATCGTGGGCGGCCAGCGGGCCGATGGTGCGCTCATAAAATGCTCGTGCCTGGGAATTATCGCCGAGCGCCAGCAGCAGCCGATAGACCCCCAGCTCCGCCGCGCCGGCCAGCACGCCCTGCCCGAGCATCTCGCGGCCGAGCCGCAGTGAGCCGAGCGCCTCGGCCCAGGCCCCTGGCCAGTCAGCGATATCGCTGGCGATGCTGAAGCCACCATCGAGGGCAAAGCCGGCCTCGTGGAGGGCGCTATGCAGCTCACGCAGTGGCTGCTCAGGATTTTCGGCATTGGTAAGCCTTAAAACCACCAGCGCCATCCCATCGTACTCGGCTACCAGACCAGGATGGCGCAGGCGCTCGCCGGTGCGGCGCAGGGCTGCCAGGGTGCGCTCCAGCTGGCTGCCATCGCTTGGTCGAAAGGCGGCGATCAAATGGGCAATATCAAAGACAAGGCCCTGCTCGGCAGCCCGGCGGATTCCGGCCGGGTCCAGCGCGATCCCGGTCAGCAAGGCCTCAAGAATATTCCCGCGCAGCCGATCCTCGGTGGCCTCAATGGCGCGCTCCTTGTCGAGGAGCAGCGCCAGCGCCGTCGCCGCCTGCTCCAGCGCCACGTGATCCCACTGGTGGCTGCCGGTGCTGCCAAGCATTCCTACACGGCGACCATCCAGCAGGACAGGCCGGGTGGTGGGCATGCCCGGCTCAGCTGGAAATGCCGCCGCGTGGCCGGTCCACTGCTCGATGGTCTGCAGCAGACTGAGCCGCGCATTCTCGGCCAGGCCGCCCAGCGTGAGGGCCGCATAGAGCTGGGCCGCTCGCCGCTCGTACTGGGCCTCGGAGTCGACCATCAAGCGCTCGCTTTCGCGCTGGATCGAGCGGATATCGACGCTTGCCGGCAGCTCAAACAGCGTCATTGCCGCAGCGTTGGCGGCGGCGATCGCCCGATCATCAACCGAGCCGCTCAGACCAATGGCAACGACGGTGGACCCCGCCAGCCGCTCGATCAGCCGCGCCAGCGACATGCCGAGTGTCTCCAGCACCGTTGGGGCCACCAGCACCACCTCGTCGGCGTGAAGATCAGGCAAGGCTGGCTGGGTTGGGCGCGCCAGCACCACCGCCCGAACAGCTCGCGTACCTGCCAGCCCGGCCTGTAATTTCGTGGTTGGTGGCAGGGCCAGCCGCCAAATCTCGTACAACGTTGCCACAAAGTTCTCATGTCTAGATAGATCAAGCGGGGCGTACCGGTCTGCCTGGTCTGCCCGATAGAAGCGCTGTTCTGTAAGCGAATTATGGCATAGGGCCTAGTTCCATGCAAGCTCACCCATCTGGCCAGCGACTGCGCTGAGGCCGGTGGGCCAGATTGTTCCAGGCTGACTGTTGCTGGTTGTAGTGGAGAAAACCGTTCTAAAATAGCAACACCCCATCTGTTTTCAGATGAGGTGTTGCTGAGGAAAATTCATTGGCTGGGGAACAGGGAGTCGAACCCCAATTGACTGATCCAGAATCAGCTGTCCTACCATTAGACGATTCCCCAATGTGGTGCCGAAGGTGGGAGTCGAACCCACATGAGCTTGCGCTCACCACGCCCTGAACGTGGCGCGTCTGCCATTTCGCCACTTCGGCCAGTTAGTGCCAATGATTTATTTAGTTGGTAAATTTGGAAGTTCGTTTCAGAACTTCCAACGCAGGGGATTATACTATACGTGCCGGTTTTCTGCAACCTGACGCTGCCGGGGATTTAATCAAGCCTCGGCGGCGCGCAGAGCGTGGAAATCTGGGAAAAGAGATCAACAAAGCAGATACGCAATACCCCCGATTCTGTATAAACCGTCATCTATCTCCGCCGAAGCGGGCCGTGTTTGGCTTGCGAGGTGTCACCTCGCCTCGCCAACACCGCTGCGATGCGAACGAACGCCGTGATGCAAACGCGTTGCCGCTCTCACTGGCTGTAGCCCGTCCCACACACCTTGCTCTTCCTGGGTTAGCGCGGTCACCTAGCCACGGCCATCGCTGACCATGCTGGTGTGCTCTTACCACACCGTTTCAGCCCTCACCTGTGCCGTAACGGCCATCGGCGGGTTTGCTTGCTGTTGTCGACTTGCGTCAATGGTGGGTTCCCCCACCATCGCCCCTGCTTGCTGTTTCACAGGGTAACTTGTCCGCTTGCGCGGTCGAAGAGTCGGGAAGTTCCTCTGGCTTGCGCCAGCGACGGCTACGTATCTGCTGCTGTTGTTCAGGTGCAACAATCCGCACGCGGATTGTCCTACAGGTGATCATAATCAGACCTGCCCGGTTTGTCAAATTGCGCCGACCTGGAGAAACAGGTAGAATAGATTATGACAAATTGCACATATCAACACACTTAAGGAGATCGATGTGGATCAGCGATTGGCTTTGATGAAAGCACTGACTGAGGCCTCCGGCGTACCAGGCTACGAGGCTCCGGTGCGCGAGATTATGCACGAGGCCCTGGCCCCGCTTGGGGCGATTGTGCGCGATAACCTGGGGAGCATTCTGGGGCGTAAAGACGGACCCGCCGATGGCCCCAAGGTGTTGATCGCTGGCCACCTTGATGAGGTTGGCTTTATGGTCACCCGTATCACCGACGATGGCTACATTAAGTTCCAGACCCTCGGCGGCTGGTGGGAGATGGTGATGCTGGCGCAGCGGGTGGTGATCGAGACCAGCGGCGGGCCGATCATCGGCGTGGTTGGCTCCAAGCCCCCGCACCTGCTCACGGCAGAGGCGCGCAAGAAGATGGTCGAGAAGAAGGATATGTTCATCGATATTGGGGCCAGCTCGGCGGCCGAGGCGGCGGAGTGGGGCATCCGGCCCGGCGATCCGATCGTGCCGATCTGCCCGTTCACGCCCATGAAAAACGAGAAACTGCTGATGGCCAAGGCCTGGGATAATCGCTTTGGCTGTGCGCTGGCGGTCGAGGTGCTGCGCGAGCTGCAGGATGGCAGTGCGCCCAACACGCTGTTTGCCGGCGCCACCGTCCAGGAGGAGGTTGGCCTGCGCGGCGCGACGACCCTGGCGAATATGGTGCTGCCGGATATCGCCTTTGCGCTCGATGTCGGCATCGCCGGCGACACGCCCGGCATCACTAAGGACGAGGCCCAGGGCAAGCTCGGCGGCGGCCCGGTGATTCTGCTCTTCGACGCGAGTATGATCCCCAACACCAAGCTGCGCGATCTGGTGCTGGCGACGGCGAAGGAGCAGGATATTCCGGTGCAGTTCGACTCGGTCCCGGCCGGCGGCACCGATGCCGGGCGCTTCCACGTGGCCGGCCATGGCGTTCCCTCGCTGGCGTTTGGGATTCCGTCGCGCTACATCCACACCCACGCCTCGATTATCCACCGCGACGACTTCGACAACGCGGTCAAGCTGCTGGCGGCGGTGATCCGCAAGCTCGACCGGGCGCTGGTCGAGGATATCAAGCGGGGGTAGATCGACGAAGGGCACGAGTTTGTCCACGAAGGACACGAAGATCACGAAGAAGTGTAAAGAATAAGCGGGCTAGGGCGGGCGAATCGGGTTTGATTCGCCCGCTCTGCGTTTAATCGCGGCGATCCAGGGCGGACCAGGTGATCAGCTCCAGGTCGGCGGGCAGGCCGTACTGCTGGCGGAAGAAGGCGTAGAACTCGACGCTGCTGACGAATCCGTCGCGCTGAATCAGGTCGTGGCACTCCTGGTGGTTGAGCGGGCGGCCAGCGAGCACAATCTGCTCGTCATCAATGCTAATCGGCTCGACGCTGAGGCAGATCGCCTGGCCCAGCCGCTGGCACTGCTTGGTGCGCATCCCGACGAACAGGTACAGCGGATCGCCGGGCCGGGTCGGGCGATGCCGGCGAGGCGGGCGGATTGTGCAGTTCTTGGCGCCGCTCAGGATCAGCTCGGTGAACACCCGGCGGAAGTTGTAGGCGGGCATTGGCTACTCGTCCTGGCCGCTTTTCAGCGTCAGCATATAGGCGATCAAGTCGTTGATATCCTGCTCAGTGAGCAGCTCGGCGTAGGTGCGCGGCATAATGCCCTCCTGAAACCCGGCCGCCAGATAGGCGTCGGGCGCGAGGATTGCGGTGCGCAGATACGAGATCGGCGGCTGGCCGGCCACAGTGGTCTCGGCTCGGTTGCCGATATTCGAGAGATTGTGGGCGATGTACGACTCGCCGCCGACCACGTCGCTGTGACAGTCGATGCAGGCCTCAAGCCGATCGGTCTGCAGTGTCTCCGCGCCGCGAAACACGCGCTGGCCGCGGGCCGCATCGCCAATCGGCCCCGCCTCGCTGGCCGCCCCGCAGCTTGTCAGCGCCAGCCCGAGCAGCAGCGCCAGCGCGTAGGCGCCAAGTCGGAAACAGGGCTGGCCCAATCGCAACATATGCTTGTTCATCGCGCCCCGCCATAGGTAATGCGATAGATGGCGCTGGTGCCGAAGTCGGCGACATACAGATTGCCATCCGGCCCGGTTATGACATCGATCGGGTAGAGAAAGCCGCTGCCAAAAGTGGTCGAGCGGGCCAGATAGTCGCCGCTGGGCGTGCTGCCAACCTCGATATGGGCGATCTCGCCACGCTGCCAGAGGGTGATAAAGGCGCTGTCACGATAGTCTGGCGGGTAGGTATCGCCGGCATAAAATGTCACCCCGGTTGGCACCGAGTGGGCTGGAAAGCTCACCAGGGCGCTGCGGGTGCCGCCATTTTTTGGCGGGTCGCCGTAGAAATAGGGGTAGCCGTAGTGCTGGTCCTCGGCGTAGAAGTTAAACTCATCAGGCGGATCTTCGCTGGAGTTGGGGTCGCGGCTGGGGCCATTATCGCCGCCAAACAGCGCGCCGGCCTGGTTGAAGGCCACATCAAAGCTGTTGCCGATGCCGCGGGCATAGACCTTCAGGTCGCTGCCGTCGGGGTTGACCGAGAGAATCGAGGCCGCCAGCGGCTCGCTCTCGGTCAGGCCATCGGTGGTGCTGCCGACGCCAAAGTACAGGCGCCCGTCGGGGCCAATCGCCAGACCGTTGTTGGAGTGTGGGCGCAAAATCAGCGAAGGCAGGCCATCGACCACGGTCCGCCGCTGGTCGGCCACCCCATCGTTGTCGCTGTCGCGCAGGGCTTCGATCTTGCCGGAGCTGGCGGCGAACAGCTCGTCCTGGTGCCAGACCACGCCAACCAGCAGGTCGAAGCCGCCGGCCCATCTGGTGATGGTGTCGATGCTGAAGTCGCTGTTGGTGTCGGTGCCAACCCACAGATCGCCAGCGATATCGGCAATGTACAGCCTGCCATCCGGCCCAAACGCGATGGCGGTCGGGTTGTCGATCGTGCCCTGGGCATAGATGCTCCACTCGAAGCCCTCGCTCAGGCTGATATCGCGCTTGCTGGGATCGCGCTCACGCTCGCGCAGCGGGATGCTGGTCTTCCACATCACCACCATGCTGGCGCCGGCCAGGATCGGCAGCAGCAGCAGCATCCCGCCGATCAGCCAGCGCCGGCGCAGCTGCTGGTCGATCAGATAGCGGATTCGGCGGCCGATCAGCAGCAGCAGCGCGACCACTGCGCCAATCGCCAGCAGGATGCCGAGCGTCTGGGCCAGGAGCGCGATGAACGGCACCCGGATCAGCGGCTCGCCGATGCCGATTGGAAAGGTGCTCAGCAGATACTGCGCGGCCAGCAGAATCAGTGCTTCTAAAACCAGGATAATCCCGACCACCCGCCAGCCACCGCGCTGCCGCCGGATCAGCCACGCGCCGCCGCCGGCTGTGCCGATCAGCAGGGTCAATAGCGCCAGCGTTGCCAAATTCAAGGCCATAAAACCTCCACCATCGCGAAGTTTGTCTCCACCATGTCAAGCGCTTTGGAGTATACCATGGGAGAATGGAGTGCGAATGGCGATGGATGATCCGCGATGCGAGGGGCGGGGGCGGAGCGGGCGGGTACGTAGACCCGCCGTACATGCGATGATGCGGCTGCATGCGCCAGGGCCTATCCGCTCTCAATAATCACAGGCATCATTCTTCCACAATGTCGATTTTAGGGGGTCCAGGGGGATGAAACCCCCCTGACGCCCAGAGGGCACCCGCCCTCCGGCGGAGGGACGGAAGGGTGGCGAATCACAGGAAACCAACGATCGATGGGAAAACGCATAAGCCCTACTGCATGCGCTGGTAGGTTGGCAAATTGTGACGGACACGGGTATGATGGATTCAGTTGCTGCGAAGATATTCCAGAACCGGGAATTTGAACTGCCATGCGATGAGGAACTTTGATGTCGACGCCAATCTTAGCCACTAAACTGTATCTCCCGCCAGCGCGGCTCAACGTTGTCCTCCGCCCGCGCCTGATCGAGCGGCTGAACGCTGGGATGGATCGAAAGCTGACCCTGATCTCAGCCCCGGCCGGGTTTGGCAAAACTACGCTGGTTAGCGAGTGGGCGGCCGGCTGTGCGCGGCCCGCCGCCTGGCTATCGCTGGACGAGGGCGACACCGATCCGGCCCGCTTTCTGGCGTACCTTGTCGCCGCATTGCAGACGATTGTGCCCACGCTGGGCGCCGGGGTGCT
>JACCRK010000314.1 GCA_013813565.1 Herpetosiphonaceae bacterium | reverse complement strand
CGACAAAGTCGCCGGTAATCACCACCACATCGGGCTGGAGCCGATTGATCGCCTCCACCGCCCGCGCCACATCTTCCGCCGTTGTGTAGGCGTTGGTGTGCAGATCGCTGAGCTGGGCGATCCGCATGCCGATGAAGCGCTCGGGAAGGTTGGCGATCGGTATGTCCAGGCTGGTCACATCAAGCCAGTATGGTTCGATCATGGTTGAGTAGCCGAGCAGGCCGCCAAACAGGGTCGCCTCGCTTAGAAAGCGGCGGCGGGACAGGGGCCGCCCGGCCGGCGCGTCCGCAATCTGCCGGCTGAGCGGAGCCAGCGCCGTGGCGAGCGTGGCGGTCGCTTGCTCAAGCGGCGCGTGCAGCGAGGTTGGCCGGATCTGCCGCCGCACACGGCGCCAGCCCCGGCGCGCCCAGCCCAGCATCCAGCGGCGCGCCCGCACCGGGTGCACCAGTAGCATCCCCAGACCCAGCACCGGCAGCGCCAGCAGGCCGCGCACCGCAATCTGCCCGACCCAGTGCCACGGGCCGGTCAGGCTGGTGAGTAGCTGCGAGTCTTTAAATTCGCGCACTCCGAGCAGCAGCGCCAGCACCATCATCAGGCACAGACTGACCCACTGGCCACTGCGCCAGATAGTGGTGACAAGCCATTTTGGCTTTGATGTTTGCTGCTCAACGACGTCCGTAGAGGGCTGGGCCATGGATAGGGTTCCTCAATATTCTTGTCGGCAGTATACCAGGCGGCCAGTGGTTTGGGCAGTTTAGGATTACTTAAAAAGCAGCGCCCCGTCGAACAATCTCGGCGGGACGCTGCTTTTTGCTCGCTGTATGGCGGGTCTCCGTACCCGCCGACCCCTACGCCTTGACCAGGCGCAGCAGCGTGATCTCCGGGCGGGCGCGGAAGCGGATCGGCGGCCCGGTGAAGCCGAAGCCGCGATTGACATAGACCTGGGTGCGGCCAAGATCGTAGCGGCCCCTGACGAAGTACTCGACGCTCTCAACCAGCCGATCGGTCAGAATCGGCACCTGAAACTGCCCGCCGTGGGTGTGCCCGCTGGTGATCAGGTCAAGCTCGTAGCGCTGCACCAGCTCCGGGATGAGAATTGGGTTGTGGACCATCAGCAGGCGCGGCCCGTGGGCTGGCATGCCGCGCATCGCCCGCGCGGGATCGATGCTCTCGACGCTCATGCGCGGGCCGTTGCCGCTGCGGTTGTGGCGCGGGTCGTCCAGCCCGACGATCGTCAGGGTGTCGGCGCCGCGACGAATAGTGGTGTGCTGATTGACCAGCAGCCCCAGATCGTGCTGCCTGATCGAGCGTTTGATCTGTTCGATATTGCCCGAGTAGTAGTCGTGGTTGCCCAGCACCGAGAACACGCCCTCGCTGGCCACCAGGTCACGGAACGGGCGGGTGGCGTCATCGGCATACTTGGCATCCCAGTCCACAAAATCGCCGGTCAGCAGCACGACATCCGGGCGCAGACTGTTGACCAGCGCCACCGCCCGCTCCAGATCGGCGGCGGTGGTGTAGGAGTTGATGTGCAGGTCGCTCATCTGCGCCACCCGCATGCCAACAAAGCGGTCGGGCAGATTCGGCACCGGGATGTCGATCTCGACCGCCTGCAGCGCGTAGGGTTCAACAAACATCGAGTAGGCCATCAGGCCGCCAAACAGCGCGCTCTCGCCCAGGAAACGCCGCCGGCTCATTGGCTGCGGCGGGCGGGTTGGCTGCAGCAGCGGCCGATTGGCCGGGGCGACAGGCGCAGGCTCAACGCCGGCGGCTGGCACCGGAGCTACCGCAGTGCTCGCCGGTGGCGCAGGTCGCCGCAGCCGGCCAAGGCCGGAAACCCGCTGCACCAGCCACCAGCGGGTGCGAATCGGGTGAATCATCAGCATAATCCAGACGGCCAGCGGCAGCACAAACAGCGCCCGCACCGCAATCTCGGCCACCAGATGCGCGCTGCCCTGCAAGCTATTCAGCCAGTCCGAGTCGCTGAACGAGCGGATGGCAATAAACAGCGCCACGAAGGCGCCGAGCCACAAGCCCACCCAGAGCAGGCTGTTCAAGATAAAGGTGATACTCCGATTGAGCCCGCGCGCCCAAAGCGGGCGTGTTTGCAGCTCAGGGGCCGGTTCTGAAACGTCTGGCATAGTGCCTCCACAAAGCGATCTGAAAGCAGTGTACCAGGATACTACGCAGCAATATGTGAAGCGGACGTTGCGAATTGTGAACTGGTATAATCTGCGCCATTGATCTTCTAGCGACGAGGCAAACATGGATAACCTGGATTATCGCCCTGAGCTGGACCCCAACCACGAGCAGGCCGCCGGCTGGCGTGCGTTCTCGACCGTCGGGCTTTTCCTGGAAGAAGATGGCTGGTTTCCCCAGCGCATCGACGATCGGCCCGCCTTTCGGATGCAGTACCACGGGTCGAATGTCGATATTCGCTGTATCGTTCAGATCAAGCTCGAGGCCGAGCAGCTGGTGATGTATGCGTATGCGCCAACCAAAGCGCCCGAAGAGTCGCGCCATGTCGCCGCCGAGTATCTGACTCGCGCCAACTATGGCCTGCACATTGGCAATTTCGAACTGGACTTCAGCGATGGCGAGGTGCGCTTCAAGAGCGGGATTGATTTCGAGGACGAGATCCTGACCTTCAACTGGGTGCGCAACACGATCTATCCGGCCGTTCACCTGATGAACCGCTACTTTCCCGGCCTGATGATGGTTATCTATGGCGCCAAAACCCCGGCCGAGGCGATTGAGGCCGTGGAAAAGTAGCCTGTCGGTAGTGCGCCCTGGTTGATGCAGCCCTCGCCCAGGGCTCCGCCCCTGCCTGAGTCCGCCGCGAGGCTCACGTCAGCCGGGGCAGCGCAAACTCCGCGCCGGCCGCGTAGACCCTGATCTCCGTCCCCACATACAGCGTGACCTGGCCCTGGCCGTAGACCCGCCAGCGCTGCCCGGTGCCGTCGTCGATCATGCCGGTGCGCTCGTCGATGCCCAGCAGCAGGGCGTGCGGCAGGCTGGCGCGAAGCTGCGCGGCCCAGCGCGCCCCAAACGTGTCGTGGTGTGGAATCACACAGCTGTTTGGCACCAGCCCGAGTCCCGCCGCAACCTGGCTGGAGGCTGGATTAAAGGAGTGATCGCACAGCACCATCGCGCCAGCGCTGCTGCCAGCAACCACCGCCCCAGCCGCGTGAGCGTCGACAATCGCCGCCCAGGCTGCGCTGCCAGCCAGCGTCCGCCCCAGATAATCAGTAAAGCCGCCCAGCAGATAGATCAGCTGAGCTTCGCGCAGGGTTGCCGCAACCGCCGGATCGTTGGCGGCGGCCCGGTCGGTCAGGCGGACGGCCAGCGCATCCTGGGCGCCTAGGCCGCGAAACCAGCGCACACCGTTGGCGCCCGCCCGCTGGTCGTTGCCGTCCGGGGCCGCCGCTGTGGGAACAATCCTGACGCGCGCGTTTGTGCCACCAGCCAGCTCAAGCGCCCGTTGATCCGGCTCAGCCATGCGTCCGCCAAACTCCGCGCCACCTTCAAGCAGAATGTAGCCCATATGCCGCACCTCCCAGTCTCACCAAGCGAGCTACCAGCCGCGGCTCACTGCCCAGCGCCGCAGCTGGCCCGCTCGTCGATAATCCAGCGCTCCAGCAGCGAGGGATAGATCTGATCGCGCAGCAGGGTGCCGAAGCGCTCGACCCGGTCGCCGCGCTCCAGCCACTGGTCAATCATATGCTCACCGTAGAAGTAGGTAAAGATGTAGGCGCGCCACAGCGGGGCGGCGATAAAGCGCAGCCGCTGGCGGGCGCGCTCCTCGGTCACCAGGCCGTAGCGCATAATGTAGCGCACCACCGCTTCCTCGGATCGCCCCTCGTCGTGGAGCAGCAGCGCGGCGTTGCCGCTGACGCCGGCCAGCGCCGCCGCCGCCTCGGTAATCCGCTGCTCGTTGGGGTCGCCAGCCAGGCCCGCCGCCGGGTAGACCGTCGCCGCCTGCCAGCGCAGCATCTCGCCGGGCGCGAAGATCACCTTCTGGCCGCTGTTGGCGATGCCCTCGGCCATCACACACTCGGGCGTGTTCAGCAAAAAGATCGACTGCTCGGCCCAGCCGCGCTCGGCATACAGCCCGGCCTCCTTCAGACAGTGCTCGGTGTGGTGGCCCGGATAGGCCTCGTGGGCGATCAGATGGGTCAGCGTGTTGGCCTGGATCGGCAGGTCGGTGTTGATATCCACGCCCGACTGATAGTTGCCGTAGTACCAGTTATAGCCGCTCCAGGGCTGATCGCTGACCAGCCGAAACGCCACCTTCTCGCCAGCCGGCAGCGGATACAGCGCCTGGGTGCGCTGGCGCAGCTCGGCCTCGATCAGCTCCAGCAGCGGAGCCGCCGTCCGGCCTGCGATCTCGAACTGCTTGCGCCAGGCGACCATCCGCTGGCTGACCGGGCCAGCGCCGGGCAGCAGGGTCTGCAGCTCCTCGATCGCGTCCTCGAAGAAATCCTCGGGGATTGGCGTCGGGTCGATATCGAAGCAGCGGCGAATCTCCTCGCGGAAAGGCAGCTGCTCGCCCGCGATCTGGCGGCAGGTCGTGGTCATTGCGGTGAGCTGTTTGTGCAGGTAGGTCCGGCGGCGGACGGGGTAGTCGCCGCCCTCAAGCCGCGAGGCCAGCGCATCGGCGGCGGCGAGCAGGTCGGCCGGCGGCATGGGCGGCTGGTCTAGCACCGCATCGCGCAGGGCGGGCGGGCCGAAATAGGCGTCAACGTAGCCATCAACGTGCTGGTGGATGCGAAACGCCAGGCGAATAAAGTCCTCGCCCCATTGGTCAAGACCGGGCATTCAAGGCTCCTTTAAACTTCATCGGGTGTGACAGAATATCGGTGCTACTCGGCGGTCTCGACGCTTAGCGGCAGGTGAATCGTAAAGGTCGAGCCAAGACCCAGGACGCTCTGGACACTGATATCGCCGCCCATCAGCTGGCAGAGCTGGCGGCTGATGATCAGCCCCAGGCCGGTGCCGCCGTACTGGCGCGTGGTTGAGGAGTCGGCCTGGGTGAAGGCCTTGAACAGCTTATCCATCTGCTCGGCGGTCATCCCGATCCCGCTGTCGGCGACGGCAAAGTGAACCCAGGTGCGCCCCTCCCCAGCCAGGGTGCTGGCAGTCAGGGAGATCTTGCCGTGGCTGGTGAACTTGGTGGCGTTGCTGAGCACATTCAGCAAAATCTGGCGCACCCGCAGCGGATCGGCGATCATCGTGCCGATCTGGGCGGGATATTCGATTTGCAGGCGATTATCATTGATCTTGGCCAGCGGGCGCACCGTCGCCGCCACGTCGTTGATCAGCGCCCCCAGATCAAAGGACTCGATCACGAGCTCGGTTTTGCCGGCCTCGATCTTCGAAAAATCCAGCACCTCGTTGATCAGCTTGAGCAGATGTTTGCCGGCGTTGCCAATCTTGAGCAGGGATGGCGTGTACGTGTCCAGCCCATCCTCGCCCAGCTCCTCGTAGAGCAGCTCGCTGTAGCCAATAATTGCCGTCAGCGGCGTGCGCAGCTCGTGGCTCATATTGGCTAAAAAACGGCTCTTGGCCTGGTTGGCAGTCTCGGCATTATTTTTGGCCATATACAGCTCAGCGGCCAGCCGCTGCTGATCATCGTACATCTGGGCGTTGCGCAGGACCAGCGCGATCTGGTCAACGGCGGCCTCCATCAGAATGCGATGGGCGTCGACAAAGTGGTGCGGCTCCTGGTGGGACAGGGTCAGCACACCAACCAGAGCCATCCCGGCAACCACCGGAATACACAGCGCCGAGCGGGTGCTGGTCGCGGTTTCGACGAATGGCAGCCAGCGCTCATCAAGCAGGGTATCGTCGATCACCACTGTCTGCTGGTGCTGATAGACCCAGCCCACCAGGCCGCGCTCCATCATCTGCTTGGGCGACAGCGGCGGCAGATCGGGATTGCTGCTGCTTTTCGCGGAGGCCAGAATACGGCGGGTGATCACGCCGCTGGCATCGAGCAGGAACAGGCTGCCCCGATCGGCGGTCGTGATCTCAACCGACACATTCAGCGCATTTTGCAGGGTGGCATCCAGCGCCGGGCTGGCCGCAGTCACCCTGGCCACAATCACCAGGTTCTCGAACAGATTCTTCTGCTGCTGGAGGATTTTAGCGGTCGCTGCGGCGCTGGCGGGATACTGATCAAACAGGTGCAGCGCCTGGCGGGCCAGCAGGCCCAGCGTTGTGTCGTGCTGCGCCGTCCACTTGCGCGGCTGGGTGTCGAGGATCGCCAGGATTCCCAGCGCCGCGCCGTCGCCGGCCCGCAGCGGCACGCCGGCGTAGAAGCGAATCTCTGGCTGGCTCAGCACCAGCGGGTGGCGGGCAAAGCGGGCATCGGCCAGCGGATCGGGGACGACCAGCAGATCGCCGGCGGCCAGCGTGGCGGTGCAAAAAGGGTCGGCGCGGGACATCTCGGCGGCGTCGAGGCCCAGCCGGGCCTTGAGGTGCAAGCGCTGGTCATCAAGCTGCCCAATCAGCACAATTGGCGCGTGACAGACCTCCGCAGCGAGCAGCGCCAGATCGGCCAGCGCCGCATCCGGCCCGGCGGCGGTTCGCCCGCCGCCGAGGCTGGCCGCCGCCAGGGCGGTTTTTGTCGCAGATCGAGACGCTCTACTCATCGTCAGGGTTCCACTGAAGCGGATCGACTAGATGGCGCGGGTGGGGTGGACGTGTCACTCTCAGCTCCCTTACTACGGCCCGTGGCGACTCAGTGCCCCGAGCGGTGGTGGACGATAGAGGCCCCGTTGGCTCAGCCAACAGAACCCACATCAACAATACCCATAACAAAACACCTAGTTATTGGCCCCATTCTCGCAGCCCTCTTTGATCACCGCGACCTCGTCAGGCACCTCGACCGCCGCCTCGGCGCCGCTGATGAAGGGCTCGAAGAAATTATGCAGCACCTCTCTGGCGGCGGCCAGCTCGTTGACCCGCTGGACATCGCGGCGCAGCTGGCTGCTGCCACGCAGGCCAATCGTAAACTGGCCGATCAGCTGCTTGAGCTTGCCCAGCGCCTGGCGCTCGACCATCA
Source organism: Herpetosiphonaceae bacterium (assembly GCA_013813565.1). Taxonomy (GTDB): domain Bacteria; phylum Chloroflexota; class Chloroflexia; order Chloroflexales; family Herpetosiphonaceae; genus JACCRK01. The sequence continues at coordinate 7,770 of JACCRK010000314.1, read as the reverse complement.
CCTCGGCGCACATCTCCAGATAGCGCGCCACCAGGTCGTGCTTGTCCTGCGGGGTTGGCTGAAACAGTGGCAGCCCGTGGCGCAGCTGCTCGATCTGGCGGAAGATCCACGGGTTGGCCATTGCGGCCCGCCCGATCATCACCGCCGCCACGCCGGTCTCCTCCAGGCGCAGCAGGGCGTCGGCGGGAGTGCGCACATCACCCGAGCCGATCACCGGGATGGCGACGGCCCGCACGACCTCGGCCACCCGGCTCCAGTCGGCCTCGCCGGCGTAGCCCTGGACCTTGGTGCGCGGGTGCAGCGCGATCGCCGCCATGCCGGCATCCTCGGCGACTTTGGCGGTCTCGATATAGTTGAGCGAGGTGTCGTCCCAGCCAGCCCGAAACTTCAGCGTGATTGGAATATTGGTCGCCGCCTTGACCGCCTTGAGCATCTGGCTCATCTTGGGCAGGTCTTTGAGCAGCGCCGAGCCGTGGCCGCCGCCGGTCACCTTGGGCGAGGGGCAGCCGCAGTTGATGTCGATCGCGTCGGGGCCGAGCGCCTCGACATAGGCCGCTGCCGTCGCCACCAGGTCGGGGTCGCTGCCCGAGAGCTGGATCGAGATTGGCCGCTCCTCGGGCAGGTAGTCGAGCAGGCGGTGGCGCCTGGATGCCTTGGGCGACACGCTGGCGGCGTTGGTCATCTCCGAGACCACCAGCCCGCAGCCGCCCAGCGACAGCACCAGCCGCCGAAAGACCGAGTCGGTCACTCCGGCCATCGGTGCCAGCACCATATTCGGCGCGATGCGAAACACCCCGAGCTTAAATGAATCTGGAATTGTTGTATAGTCTGCCATTGTTGCTTCCGTTGTGATCCTGTATTCGCGCTGGAGGCCAGGAGTCAGACCCCAGTTAGCCATCAAAAAGCCAGCCGACCTCCAGCAATTATTAAAACCAGCGTGGACAATTTAATGTATGCCTATTATACCTCGGGTTTGCCCGGCAGCTCTCGAATGACCCGACAGGGGTTGCCGACCGCCAGCACATTGGCCGGAATATCCTTGGTCACCACGCTGCCGGCGCCGATGGTCGTGTTGTCGCCGATCGTCACGCCAGGGCAGATGATCGCACCGCCGCCGACCCAGACATTGGCGCCAATCCGAATCGGGTAGGCCAGCTCCGGCCCCTTGATCCGCTCGGCCGCATCGAGCGGGTGGGTGGCGGTGTAGATCTGCACCGCCGGGCCAAACTGGGTGTTGCTGCCAACGTGCACCGTGTTGCAGTCCAGAATCACGCAGTTGGTGTTGAAGTACACATTGTCGCCCAGGAAGATATGCGGGCCATAGTCGCAGAAAAACGGCGGCTCGATCCAAACATTCGCGCCCGCCGCGCCCAGCCACTCGCGGATCAGCGCCCGCCGCTCGTCGATCTGGTCGGGCGGCAGCTGGTTGAAGCGCTGCATCAACACGCGCCCGCGCTGGCTCAGGGCGAACAGCTCGGCGTCGGCGGCCACGTACAGCTCGCCGGCCAACATTTTCTCGCGCTCGGTTTTCATGGGGATGCTCCTAATTGATCAAGGCACTACCAGGTGATTGTACTGAATTAATCCCCGCCCGGTAATCCCTCGCTTGTACCATTCGTGTGGCAGCGCGGGCAGAGGCCGGACCGCCACAGTCCACGGCGGGGTATCATTTGCATTTGGCGAAGCTGAAGGTAGATAATAGCCGTAGGATCACGCTCACATTCACTCAGCATAACAGGAGCAAGCGTAATGACCGCAGAACAGCAGCGGCTGGAGGATGACGGCGAGGCCTGGCGGCGCTGGGGTCCGTACCTCAGCGAGCGGGCCTGGGGCACCGTCCGCGAGGACTACAGCGCCGATGGCAACGCCTGGGACTACTTTCCCCACGACCACGCCCGCTCGCGGGCCTATCGCTGGAACGAAGACGGGCTGGCCGGCATCTCCGACGACAAGGGCCGTCTGTGCTTTGCGCTGGCGCTGTGGAATGGGCATGATCCCATCCTCAAGGAGCGGCTGTTTGGCCTGAGCAATGGCGAGGGCAATCACGGCGAGGATGTGAAAGAGTACTACTACTATCTCGACTCCACGCCGACCCACAGCTGGATGCAGATGCTCTACAAATATCCTCAGGCGGCCTTTCCCTACGATCAGCTCGTCGCTGAAAACGCCCGCCGCGGTACCGCCGATGACGAGTTTGAGCTGATCGACACCGGGGTGTTCGACGGGCAGCGCTACTTCGATGTCTTTGTCGAGTATGCCAAGGCCGGCCCCGCCGACCTGCTGATCCAGATTCGGGTCTGCAACCGCGGCCCGGCGGCGGCGCCAATTCACGTGCTGCCGACGCTGTGGTTCCGCAACGACTGGAGCTGGGCCGAGTCGGCGGAGCGCCCGCGCATGTGGTCCGACGGCGCGACGGTGCTGGCCGAGCACCGGCTGCTGGGCACCTACCGGCTCGTCGCCGAGGAGGCCGACGGCTGGCTCTGGACCGAGAACGAGACCAATACGGAGCAGCTGTACAATGTCGCCAATCCCTCGCCCTACGTCAAGGATGCCTTTCACACCGCCGTGGTTCACGGGGAGCCGGCGGCGGTCAACCCGCTGCACACCGGCACCAAAGTTGCCGCCCACTACATTCGCAGCATCCCGGCGGGCGACAGCGTGCAGCTGCGCCTGCGGCTTACCCGCCAGGTGGATGGCGCGCCTGCCGCCGCCGAGCCCTTCGCCGACTTCGCCGGGATCGTCAGCCAGCGCCAGCGCGAGGCCGACGAATTTTATGCCGCGCTCCAGCCCTCAACCCTCAGCGCCGATGAGCGGCTGATCCACCGCCAGGCCCTGGGCGGCATGCTGTGGAGCAAACAGTTCTACCACTACATCGTCAAACAGTGGCAGAGCGGCGATCCGACCCAGCCGGACCCGCCGGCCAAGCGCCGACACGGCCGCAACTGGGAGTGGGGCCATCTCTACAACGAGCGCGTTATGTCAATGCCGGACACCTGGGAATACCCCTGGTACGCCGCCTGGGACCTGGCCTTTCACTGCCTGCCGCTGGCCCTGGTCGATCCCGACTTCGCCAAAAGCCAGCTCGATCTGCTGACCCGCGAGTGGTACCAGCACCCCAACGGGCAGCTGCCGGCCTACGAGTGGAACTTCAGCGACGTCAACCCGCCGGTGATCGCCTGGGCGATCTGGCGGATCTACAAAATTGAGCAGAAGCACTATGGCCGGAGCGACCGCATGTTTCTGGAGCGCGTGTTTCACAAGCTGCTGCTGAACTTTACCTGGTGGGTCAACCGCAAGGATGTCGAGGGCAACAACGTCTTTCAGGGCGGGTTTCTGGGGCTGGACAATATTGGGGTGTTTGATCGCAGCGCCACCCTGCCGACTGGCGGCCACATTGAGCAGAGCGACGGCACCAGCTGGATGGGCATGTTCTCGCTGAATATGATGACGATCGCCCTGGAGCTGGCTCAGACCAACCCGGTCTACGAGGATATCGCGACCAAGTTCCTGGAGCACTTTTTGTTTATCGCCGATGCGATGAACAACCTCGGCGGCGAAGGAATTGCGCTGTGGGATACTGATGATGCGTTTTTCTACGATGTGCTGCATCTGCCCGACCACCGCCACGTCACGCTAAAGGTGCGCTCGTTTGTCGGCCTGATTCCACTGTTTGCGGTCGAGACGATCGAGCCGCATGTGGTCGAGGCGCTGCCGGGGTTCAAGGCCCGGCTGGAGTGGTTTCTGGCCAACCGGCCCGACCTGGCCCAGCTGGTCTCGCGCTGGTTCGAGCCGGGGCTGGGCGAGCGGCGGCTGTTTGCGCTGGTGCGCGGCAGCCGGATGAAGCGGCTGCTGCGGCGGGCGCTCGACCCCAACGAGTTTCTGAGCGACTACGGCATTCGGGCGCTCAGCAAGCACCACCAGGATCAGCCGTATGTGCTGCAGGCCGATTCTGCGACCTACACGGTGGCCTACGAGCCGGGCGAGTCGCGGACCAGCGTGTTTGGCGGCAACTCCAACTGGCGCGGCCCGATCTGGTTTCCGCTGAACTACCTGCTGATCGAGTCGCTGCAGAAGTTCCACCACTACTTTGGCGACGATTTCCAGGTCGAGTGTCCGACCGGCTCGGGGCGGTACTTGACGATCGACCAGATCGCCGATGAGCTGTCGCAGCGGCTGATCAACCTGTTCCGCCGCGATGGGCGTGGCCACCGCCCGGCCTTTGGCGCCCACCCGATCTTTCAGCACGACGAGCACTGGCGCGACTATGTGCTGTTCTACGAGTATTTTCACGGCGACAGCGGCCGCGGCGTCGGCGCCAGCCACCAGACCGGCTGGACCGGGCTGGTGGCCAAGCTGATTCAGCAGCAGGGCGAGGCGCGCCAGCACGCTGGGTCAAGCGACCTGGAGTGATGCGCAGCCTGCGGATGGATCCTTGAGCACTCAGGCTAGCGCCGGCTCCCCTGCGACAACGGCCTGGACCGCTGGCGTGGCCAGAAACTGGCTGCGCTGCTCTGGGACAGTGAGATGATCGAGGACAAAGCGCAGACCGCCCAGCGCCTCGTCGCGCCAGCGGCTGGCCGCCGCCAGATCGCCGGACTGCTCGCCGAGCTGATAGAGCAGCCAGGCGATCCGCCAGCTATGATCCTGGGCTTTGAGCGAGCGGGTCAGCTCCAGCGCCTCCAGCAGCTGTTCGGCGGACTGCTCAAAGGCCCCCTGGTGCAGCAGGGCCTCGCCGTACATGTGTAAAATCATGGCCAGGCTAAGCTTATTGCCATCGCTGCGAACCTCCTCCACAGCCGACTGAGCATTGCTCGCCAGCCGATCCCAGTCCAGCTGGGTATTCTTGTGGCGGGCCAGAGCTAATTCGGCATCCAGGATCACCCGCTTGACTGAAAAGAGCGGACTCTCCTGGAACTGCGCAGCCAGCGCAGCCAGCAGCTGCTCAGCCGTCTCAATCTCGCCGTCGAGCACAGCCAGGCGCAGCTGGAGGGCTCGCAGAGCAAGATTGAAACTTCCCTTGAAAAAATCATCGAGAAACGTGCCCAGGCTCTGGACAGACTCCAGGGCCGATCGCACACCCTGCCGATCGCCCAGGGTCAGATAAATCACGGCGATATCCAGCCAGGCGCGCAGGGTCAGAATGATCGGGCCGGATTGGATGCTGAGGCTAACCGAGCGCTGCAGCCACTCCAGCGCCTCGCTATATTGCCCGCGATCAAGGGACACCTCGCCGATAATCCCCGAGGAAAAGCCCTCGTTCCAAATGTTGCTAATCGACTGGCTCAGCTGATAGCCCTCGTGGGCCAGGCGCAGGCTGGCATCATAGTCGCCGACCGAATGCATCAGATCGGCGGCACTGTTCAGACCATCGGCAAGCATGGGCAGGTTGCCCAGCTCACGCCACAGATCCAGGGCCGTATTAAGGCGGCGCTGCGCCTCGGCGAACTGGCCAGTATTGCGAAAAGCGCGGTGCGAGTCGTGCAGGATGTAGGCCATCTGCTCACGGAGGTTGTGCGCTTTGGCCAGCCGGAAACACTGGTCACCATAGCGAAACGACTCGTCGACATCGCCGCCGTAACCATACGAGAGGGCCAGAATCCAGTAGATGCGCGCCTCGGCGACCGGGTCCTGCAGCTGCTGCGCCAGCACCAGCGCCTCCAGGGCCAGCTGACGGCCCAGCACCTGATCGCGCACAATGTTGGGGGTCACATGAAGGCGCGCCTGCTCAACCAGGGCCGGCAAGACCATGGGCAGGTTAGCGCTGGCCCGGCCGTGATCGATCAGCTCGCGGTATATGGCAAAGGCGGCCTCAAACTGCGCGCCCAGCTCCAGCACCCGGCCATAGTTCAGATAGAAGTGGGACAGCGCGGTCTCGCTGAGGGCTGAGTCGGGCCGCTTGTGGCGCTGGTAGGCGCGCTTGTAGTAGCTATCTGCCTCGGCAATCGCGTACTGGCGATAGGCAATATCGCCGGCCAGAATCAGATACTCTAGCGCGTGGTCGTTGTCGGCATGCTCAAAGTGATAGGCCAGCGTGGCGGCCAGCTCATCGCGGCGCTCGGGGTAGAGCCGCTCCAGGGTGTGGCCGACATCGTGATGCAGGCGGCGGCGCTCCTCCTGCAAGGTCGCCGTGTAGACAACCTCGTGGACCAGCGCGTGGCGGAAGCGAAAAAACATCGTCGGGGCCACCGGGTCGCGGCGCAGCAGCTCGCTGTCGGCCAGCTGCTTCAGCTGCCCCATAACGTCCAGCGGGTCCTGGTCGAGCACCTCGGCCAGCACCGGGACCGAGAAGCGCCGCCCGATCACGGCAGCCATGCGCAGCAGCTGCTTCTGCTCAGCGGGCAGCCGGTCAACCCGCGCCGCCAGCAAGCCCTGGACATTATTCGGCAGATCGAGGCTCGCGATCGCCTGGGGCGCAATCCACTGCGCGCCATCATAGACGATCGCCTCTTGCTCAATCAGCGTGCGGATCACCTCTTCAACAAAAAACGGGTTGCCATCGGCTTTAGTCAAGATCAGGGTTCGCACCGCCTCGGGCAGCGAGTCGAAGCGCAGCAGGTTGGCCACCAGCGTGCGACTCATCTCGATCGGCAACGGGGTCAGCACAATCTGGTAGGCGTTGTCGTTGGTGTTGCCGCCGTCCAGCAGCAGCTGCCAGCCGGGGGCATCGCGGTCGGGGCGGGTGGTTGCCACCAGCAGCAGCGGCACCTCATCCTTGAGCGGCAGCAGCTTCAGCAGCAGCTCGATCGATGATGGGTCGGCCCAGTGGGTATCCTCAAGCACAAAGGCGACCGGGCTGCGGGTGGTCATGGCCAGGAACAAGGTGCGCAGAGCGGCCAGATACTGCGCCTGCATTGCCTGTGGGCCGCCTTCGCTAGAATCAGCAGCGCTGGTCTGTAGCAGCAGCAGCTGGCTCAGCGCCTCGATGGTTTCGCTGGCATCGCTGTCCAGCGCGGCGGTGACGAAGGCGTGCAGGGCGGCGGTGGTGGTGGCCTCATCGCTGGTCACGTTGACCCCGATCAGCGAGCGCAGGAGATCGCGGATCAGGTGATAGGCGATCTCCTGGCCATACGAGAGACAGCGCCCCTCAACCCAGACGATCGCCGGCTGGGCGACCCTGGTGGCGGCGCGCCACTCCGCCATCAGCCGGCTTTTGCCAATCCCAGCCTCGCCGATCAGCATTGCGGCCCCACCGCGCCCGCTGGCCAGCTTCGTGGCAACTTTTTGCAGCAGGGCAAGCTCTTTATCGCGCCCAACCAGTGGGCTGGAGATACCCTGCAGCCCGCGGACCGATCCAGGCTGCGCTTGCACATCGGCCAGCTTGTAGGCATGCACCGGCTCGCTGCGCCCTTTGACCTGGATTGGCGCCAGCGTCGCGAAGGTAAAGGCGTGCTGGGTGTGCCGGTACGTCTCCGGGCCGAGGATGATTTCGTTGCCGGTGGCGACGCTCATGAGGCGCGAGGCCAGATTGACCGCATCGCCCAGGACCGAGTACTGCTGGCGGCCCTGCGAGCCAATCCCGCCGGCGATCACCAGACCGGTGTTGATGCCGATATGCAGCGCAAGGCTGGTGCCGTGGTCGGCGTTGAAACGCTCCATCGCCTTGAGCAGATCGCGGGCCGCGTGCAGTGCGCGCACCGGGTCGTCCTCGTGGGCCACCGGGGCGCCAAAAAGCGCCATCAGCTCATCGCCAATGAACTTATCCACCGTGCCGTCGTACTGTTCGATCACCGGCACCAGATAGTCGAAGCAGGTATTGATCAGCCGATGCAC
>JACCRK010000289.1 GCA_013813565.1 Herpetosiphonaceae bacterium | reverse complement strand
CCCAGAAGGGGGAGTTAACCACGTAGTTGCCGTTGGTGAGCTCCGTCACAGCTCCACCGCCCACCTGATCGGCGGCCGTGGAGCCAACCAGGCTATTAAGCGGAGTGACGGGCCCGACCACGCCGGTGGCGCCGCTGCCCCAGGTGAGCGCGCCGGTATCGGTGACGCCGCCATTGTCCCAGAGCGGACTGCTGACCAGATAGTTGCCGTTGGCCAGCGTCGTCACACTAGGAGATATGCCCACATAGTCGGCGGCCGTGGAGCCAACCAGGCTATTAAGCGGAGTGACGGGTCCAACCAGGCCAGCGGCGCCGCTTCCCCAGGTGACCGCGCCGGCATCGGTGACGCCGCCATTATTCCAGTCTGGGCTGCTGGTCACATAGTTGCCGTTGGCCAGCGCCCTCACGCCCAGTCGTCCCACCGTATCATCGGCGCTGGTTCCGACGAGGCTCGTGGTGCTGTTGATTGTTCCTACTACGCCGGTGGCGCCGCTGCCCCAGGTCACCGCGCCAACATTTTGGGTGGTGCCGTTGTCCCAGAAGGGGGAGTTAACCACGTAGTTGCCGTTGGTGAGCTCCGTTATCCCACTGGGCAATATATCCTCGGTGGTAGAGCCGATGAGACTGTTGCTGAGATTGATAACTCCTGTTATGCCGGTGGTGCCGCTGCCCCAGGTGATTGCTCCGGCATCAGAAACGAATTTACTATCCCAAGTCCAGCTGCTGACCACATAGTTGCTGTTGGAGAGCACTGTTACACCTGGATAATTGTTGCCCACCCGATCCCCGGCGGAGGAGCCGACGAGGCTGTTGGTGGGAGAGATTACCCCTTTCACGCCAGCCGCGCCACTGCCCCAGGTGACCGCGCCGACATCGGCAGCGGCACCATTGTCCCAACCCGAGCTGGCGATGATGTAGTTGCCGTTGGGAAGGATGAACGGTAGGCCGACTCCATCATTGGCGGAGGAGCCGACGAGGCTGTTCGTGGCGTTGATTGCGCCCACCACGCCGGTGGTGGCGCTGCCCCAGGTGACCGCGCCGGCGTCGGTAGCGGTACCATTGTCCCAACCCGGGCTGATGATAATGTAGTTGTCGTTGGAGAGGACCCTCACAGCGGCGACCCCCACCCGATCGCCAGTGCTGGAGCCGACGAGACTGTTGGTGGCGCTGACCACTCCGGCCACGCCGCTGTTGGCGCTGCCCCAGGTGACCGCGCCGGCATCGGTGACGCCGCCATTATTCCAGTCTGGGCTTTGGACCAGATAGTTGCCGTTGGGGAGCACCTTCACGCCTGATCCACCCACCAGATCATTGGCAGTGGCGCCGACGAGGCTGTTGGCGGCGTTAATGATGCCGGTCACGCCGGTGGTGCCGCTGCCCCAGGTGACCGCCCCAGCGTCGGTATTAGCGCCGTTGTCCCAGAGTAATGTAAGCGCAAGATAGCTGCCGTTGGGAAGAACGCTCACCTGGAGACCTACTCCATCCTCGGCGCTGGAGCCGACCAGGCTGTTGGTAAGATTAATGGTCCCGGCCACGCCGGTGGTGGCGCTGCCCCAGGTGACCGCCCCGGCTTTTATTGCGGACCCATTGCGCCAGAACGGGCTGCGGATCACATAGTTGCCGTTAGCCAGCACGAGCGCCCCATAGTATCCCACCTGATCCTCGGCCTGTGTGCCGACCAGGGTGCTAATCAGGGCCAGGGTGGTGCCGTTGTAGAGATAGACCGCCCCGACATTGGGCGTGGCGCCCTGGTCATAGCTTGGATCAGTGACGACCAGATTGCCGTTGGGCAGCACGATGACGGCTTTGCCAAATTCGTCGCTGCCCAACGGGCCAACAATATCGGTGCCCAGTGCGGCCACCGGGCGGGCCTGCCAGAGAACCAGCGATAACACAACCATAAGAATCAGGCCACCGCGACCGAGCGCCGCCACTTGGGGCGGGTGAACAGGATTTGGATGGAGCATTGATGTCCCCTCGATAATAGTTCTCTCGACGTTGCCATTATGAACTCGATCCTTGAGTTCACCCTGAAGGGATTGTCTCTTCAAGCGCACTTATAGTATAGGGTTGTTCAGGATACGTGTGCAGATCGGACATGGTTACAGGACCATTAGCGTTAGCCTGCATAGTCTGCCGCCCCGAATTCCCGAACTGCGGTTGCCAAAAAAGCGCGCTCAGGCGATAATCGTGCAACTTGAATCCTCCCCCTCAGATGTGGTGCAAAACTATGGCTGCTCCAACCGAAGGTCGCCTGATCGAGATCGATGCCCGCTGGGATAATCTGCCGGCGCTGAACGACTACACGGCCATGATCGAAGAAGAGTGCGCCCTGACCGATGAGCAATCGTTTGTGCTGGGCCTGGTCGTCGAGGAGATCGTCACCAATATCATCAAGTACAGCTACCGCGAGGCCGGCGGGCCGCTGCAGCTGATCTGCTCGGTCGCCAGTGGGTTGCTCACCATTCGCATTCGCGATCGCGGCGAGCCGTTCGACCCCAGCGTGGTTGAGGCGCCCAGCCTCGATGGCAATGTCAACGACCGCCCGGTCGGCGGGCTGGGGGTGTTTCTGGTCCAGGAGCTGGCCGACTCGCTGGAGTATACCCACGATGAGGCCAGCGGCTGGAATGAGCTGATCGTCACCAAGCAGGCCTCGCAGGACAGCAATATCGCCCCGCTGGTCGAGTTTTTGCAGCGCCTGCCGATGTTCAACGATGTGCCCGAGGCGACGATCGCCGGGATCGTGCAGAGCGCCCACCATCTGCGGCTGGCCCCGCGCGAGATGCTGTTCCGCGAGGGCGATGTCGGCGCCGAGTGCTTTATCGTGATGGCCGGCGATGTCGATGTGATCAAGCAGGTCGGCAGCGAGACGATGCTGCTGGAGCGCTGCCGGCCCGGCGCGATCATCGGCGAGATGGCGCTGATCGATAATAGCCCACGGGCCGCCAGCGTCCGCGCCCGCACCTCGGCCACGCTGCTGCGCATCACCGAGGCCGAGTTTGTCACGATGATGCACGCCAATCCCAACACGGCGATGGCGCTGCTGCGCGGCGGCACTACCCGCCTGCGCTCCTCGAACGCCAGGATGATCAGCGGCCTGGAGGCCAAAAACGCCCAGCTGGCGCAGGCCTACGAGGATCTGAAGGCGGCCCAGGGCGAGCTGCTGCGCCTGGAGCGCATCGAGCGCGAGCTGGCGATCGCCCGCGATATCCAGCGCTTTTTCCTGCCGCCCAAGATTGTCCAGCCCAGCGGCTGGCAGATCGTGGCCTTCAACCAGGGCGCGCTTGAGGTCGGCGGCGATTTCTATGATGTGCTGAAGCTTGGCGATGGCCGGGTCGGCCTGGTGGTCGCCGATGCCTGTGGCAAGGGCGTCCCCGCCGCGCTGTTTGTCGCCCTGACCCGCTCGCTGCTGCGCTCGGCCTCGCAGGCGCTGGCCGCCAATCCCGCGCTCGTCACCGCCGCCGGCGATCTGATGACCACGGCCCTGACGATGACCAACAACTATATCTCGCGCGAGCACGGCGCCAGCAATATGTTCACCACCCTGTTCTACGCGGTGCTCGACCCCGAGACCGCCACCCTGACCTACGTCAACGCCGGGCACAACCCGCCGATTATTGTGGACACGGCCACCGGGAATGTGCGCTATCTGGAGGGTTCCAGCCTGCCGCTGGGGATTATGGACAACCTGCCCTACCCGGCCCTCTCGACCACGCTGGCCCCAACCGAGATGTTCCTCGGCTTCACCGATGGCGCCACCGAGGCGTTCAACCCCGCCGGCGATGTCTTTGATGACGAGCATCTGATCGCGGTCGTCCGTGCGCGGCGCTACCACGATGCCGCCTCGCTGCTGGAGCAGGTCAAAACGGCGATTATGGACTTTGTCGGCACCGCCCCGCAGGCCGACGATATCACGCTGCTCACGGTCAGCCGGATCTAGTGGCCCTCTGCCGGGACAGATTTTGATCCACGAAGGACACGAAGGAAGAATGCTGCTCGTTGAGGCAATCAACTCTGTAGATCAAAAAACCGGTGTGTGATGGCGCAAAAGCCCTCCCCACACCGGCTTTCTGATCTTCGGTAGCCTTGAAAAGTACGAATCCAGCCCACTGAAAATCCCTAACCCCTAACCTCTAACCCAGCGCCTCCACCTCCACCGGCACCCCGTTCAGCGCGGCGTTGCCACAGACCGGGTCGATCGCCAGCTCGTCGGTCAGGTCATTGATGCTTACCCCGGCGTGGGCCTGCGCAACGCCCAGCAGCACCCCCTCCAGCCCGTGTCCCCAGCCGTGCGGCAGGCAGACCACGCCCGGCATCAGCGTGTCGCTGATCTCGGCGGCCGCCGCCACGTTGCCGACCCGCGAGCGCACCTGCACCTGCTGTCCGGCGCTGATGTTCCGCTGCGCGGCATCGTGCGGGCTGATCAGCAGGGTGCAGCGGTCCTCGCCCTTGACCAGCCGCTGGCTGTTGTGCATCCACGAGTTGTTGGAGCGCAGCTGGCGCCGGCCGATCAGCCGCAGCGCTGGCCCGCTGTCCGGTGCGTGCAGCAGCTCGGCCCTGACCCGCGCCAGGTCGGCGACCAGCAGCTCCGGGGCCAGCGTGATCCGCTTGTCGGCGCTGAACAGGCGCTCGGGCAGCCGCGGCTCCAGCGGGCCAAGGTCGATGCCGTGCGGATGATCGGCAAGCGTCTCCAGCGCCAGCTTGTACGGCCCGGCCCACAGCCCGCGCTCGACCATCGCGGCTGGCGGGATTGGCTTGCGCGGCGGCGAATCGGCGGTCGCCGTCATCAGGCCGGCCAGGGTTTGGAAAATCTCCCAGTCGTGGCGGGTGTCGGCGGGCGCCTCGAACAGCGCTGGATCGTAGCGGGTGGTGTTGCGGATCGCCAGCACGTGGAACACCAGGTCGTAGTGGTCGTGCTCCAGCGGCGAGGTTGGCGGCAGAATAATGGTGGCGTGGCGGGTGGTCTCGTTGATGTAGAAGTCGATCGAGACCATAAAATCCAGCCCGGCCAGCGCCGCGTCGAGCTGCCTGCCGTTGGGCGTCGAGAGCACCGGGTTGCCCGCCGACGTGACCATAGCCCTGATCTGCCCCGCGCCCGGCGTGGCGATCTCCTCGGCCAGCGTCACCACCGGCAGCTCGCCCGAGAACTCGGGCAGCCCGCGCACCCGGCTGGTCCAGCGGGCGAAGTTGCCCTTGCCGCCCACCGCCAGCGTGTCGATCGCCGGGGTGGTCAGCATCGCGCCGCCGGCCCGGTCGAGGTTGCCGGTGACGATGTTGAGCACCTGGATCAGCCACTGCGTCACCGCGCCAAACGCCTGCACCGACACGCCGATCCGGCCATAGCAGACCGCCGACGGCGCCTGGGCGAAGTCGCGGGCCAGCTGGCGAATGGTCGCGGCGGCGATGCCGACCTGTGGGGCGACCTGCTCGGGCGTGAACTCGGCCACCAATGGCTCGATCCGCTCCAGCCCGTCGGTGAACGCCGCCAGCCGATCGGGGTTGGCCAGGCCCTCGCCCAGAATCGTGTTGAGCAGCGCCAGCACCAGCAGGGCATCGCTGCCGGGGCGGATAAAGTGATGCTCGTCGGCCAGCGCGGCCGTCTCGTTGCGGCGCGGATCGATCACGACCACCTTGCCGCCGCGCTGGCGAATCGCCTTGAGCCGCCGCTTCACATCCGGGGCGGTCATCAGGCTGCCGTTGGAGACCGCCGGGTTGGCGCCGAGGATCAGCAGAAAATCGGTGCGGTCGAGGTCGGGGATGGGCAGCAGCAGCTGGTGGCCGTACATCAGGTAGGCCACAAACTGGTGGGGCAGCTGGTCGACCGAGGTGGCCGAGAAGCGGTTTTTGGTCTTGAGGCTTTTGACAAAGGCCGGCGAGAAGAGCGACGTGCCCAGATTGTGCACCGATGGATTGCCCTGGTACACCCCGACCGCGTCGCTGCCGTGCCGGGCCTGGACCGCCTTCAGCCCGGCGACGACCTCGGCGAAGGCGGTATCCCAGTCGATTCGCTCCCAGCCGCTGGCGGTGCGGCGCACCGGGTGGCGCAGGCGGTCGGGGTCGGTGTGAATATCCTGGAGCGCCGCGCCTTTCGGGCAGATATGGCCGCGGCTGAACGGATCATCGACATCGCCGCGAATTGACATAATCTCATCGCCGCGCACCGTGATCGCCAGCCCGCACATCGCCTCGCACAGCGGGCAGGTCCGAAAGTGGGTGGTCTCGCTCTGATCAAGCATCGTCGCTCCTTTGCACTTATGGTTCGATCGATTTACCCCAGTCCTGCGTGGTCCACTCCAGCGGCGAAACATTCAGCCCGCCGATGCGCAGATCCCAGTGAACGTGCGGGGCGGTGGAAAAGCCCTTGGTCCCCATCAGGCCGATCACATCGCCCTGCTCGACGATCGCGCCCTCCTTTGCCAGCACCTTATCCAGATGCCAGTAGCCGGTATGAATCCCCAGCCCGTGATCGAGGATCACCGCCCCGCCGCGGACGATCAGGTCGTCCTGGGCCAGCACCACCCGGCCCCGGCCTGTCGCCACCACCGGCGTCCCGGTCACGTTGGCGATATCCAGCCCCTCGTGGTAGGACGAGTACGGCCCATCGTTGTAGGCGCGGCGCGTGCCGAACTCCGACACCATCCGGCCGTTGGCGGGCAGAATAAACCGTCCGCGCCAGAGCTTCTGCGGCGTCACAATCGGCCAGATCGCGTTGACCATCGCCCGCTCGGCATCGACCTTGGCCTGATTGTTGGCGATGCTGTCGTTGACCTCCGGCGGCAGCACCACCCGCTCGGCCGGGTACTTACCATCGACCACGCCGATGCTGGCCTCGCCATACACGGCGCTGCCATCGGTCTTGACCGCGCTGACCTGAATGCCCAGCGGGCCGAGCGCCTGCAGGACGTTGGCGCCGCCCAGGCCCAGCCAGCGGCCGTCGGGCTGGCGGGCGAAGGTCAGCGGCCAGTCGCCGGCGGTGCCGACCACGCTGGCGAAGCCATTGTCGGCCAGCGTGAAGGACCATGTGCGGCCCTGTACGATCGTCGCCGGCACGCTCAGGGTCATGCGGGCCGGGGCTGGAGCCTCGCCGGCCAGCTCGGCGCCGAGCCGGCCAAGCAGCACCTGGTGCTCGGGCGGATTGTTGGGGTGCAGCTCGAAGCGGGCGCGCTCAAACCACTGGGTCAGCACGCGATCGCCGCTGCTGTTGCGCTCGAACTGCGGGGCGGTCAGCGGCAGGCCAAACAGGGCCAGCGACTCATCATCGCTGATGCCCGGCTGGCCGAAGTTCAGCCCGTGGCCCTGCCAGTAGCGCAAAAATGGCCCGCACACGCTGCGGCCAGTGGCGGGGAAGCTGCGACAGGAGCCATCCATCGGCTCGCCCGCGCCCTCGGAGCGCCAGTCGCGGCCCAGGTTCTCCAGCACCAGCTTGCCGATCAGCCCAAGCTGCACGGTGTAGGGCGCCGGGTTCTCAGGATGATACTCAAGCCGCGCCCGCTCGGTGATCTGGGCGCTGGCGGCGCTGACGAAGGGCCGGGCGCTGGTGGTTGGCACGCCAAAAACCGCCAGCCCGCCGTTGGCCGCCCAGAACTCGCCGAGCGGGCCGCTCAGGCTGTGGCCGGTCTGCGGGAAAATCCGCAGCGCGGCCAGGCTGGTGGTGGTCGGCTCGGGCGGTGGCGCGGGCTTGGGCGGTCCTGACTGGGCCAGCACGCTCGTCGGCAGCAAACACAGCAATATCACAAACAAACGACGCATGGTTATCCTCCTGATCATAATCGCCCAGCGCACCACTGATGCGTTAGGCATTGCCGCCAATATACTTTCGCAGCATATCGCCCCAGTACGGCCAGTCGTGCGACCAACCATCCCACACCCGCAGGGCATTGCCCACGCCGTGGCGCCACAGGTTCCCCGAGAGCTGCTCGTTGCTGCTCAGGCCGGGATCGTCGCGGCCAACCGCCAGAATAATATCGAGCCGCCGCAGCAGATCGAGCTGGTGCTGGTCGTTGAGGTTCTGGCTGTAGTCGGTCGGGGTGTTGAAGTAGACGTGGTCATCGGAGTAGCCATCCATAAACGAGCGCATATTATAGCGGCCGCTCAGCCCGATGGTGCGGCGAAACAGGCCGGGGTGGCGCAGGGCGATGTTGACGGCGTGAAAGGCGCCGAACGAACAGCCCAGCGCCATCCAGAAATCGCTGCTGTTGAACGCGCGCACAAACGGCACGACCTCGTTGAGCACATACTGCTCGTACTGCACATGGCGCCAGATGCGCCCGGCCGGGTGGGCCCACGAGCAGTACCAGCTCTCGGCATCGACGCTATCGACGCAGATCAGCTGGATCCAGCCCTGCTCAAGGTGGTGCTCCAGCACCTTGGCCATGCCCCGATCCTCGAACTCGTAAAAGCGGCCCTGCGAGGTTGGAAACACCACGACCGGTGAGCCGTGGTGTCCCAGCAGCAGCAGCTCCATATCGCGCCCCAAAGTCGGGCTATGCCAGCGGTGATGCGAACGGTGCATAAAAACTCCTAAAGTGCAGAAGGGGAGGATTCGAAGAAGCTGATCGTATGATACCGCACTTTTGGCGCTGAGTTTTTGTAAAACCAGCAGCAGGCTGAACCTGGGCGGCTCAGCCTGCTGGGTGATGTTTGGCCGTGGATTGTGTAGTGTCCGTTGCTAGCCGCGTGGGCCGGCGCTCACCACCGCCTCGCCGGCCTTCTCGGCGAACTGGGCGAAGTTTTTGCGGAAGCGGGCCGCCAGGTCGGCGGCGGTGCGGTCGTACTCGGCGGCGCTGGCCCAGGTGTCGCGCGGGCGCAGCAGCTCGCTCGGCACGCCCTCGATCGCGCTGGGGACGTGCAGGTTGAAGCGCTCATCGTGCCACATCGGCGCGCTGTCAAGCTTACCCGCCAGGGCGGCGTGGATCATCGTGCGGGTGTGCTGGAGCTTCATCCGCTTGCCGGTGCCGAACGCGCCGCCGCTCCAGCCGGTGTTGACCAGGAACACGCGCACCTGGCCCGCACGCATTTTCTGGCCCAGCAGGTCGGCGTACACGGTTGGGTGCAGCGGCATAAACGGCGCCCCGAAGCAGGTGCTGAAGGTCGCCTGTGGCTCCGAGCCAACCCCGGTCTCGGTGCCGGCCAGCTTGGCGGTGTAGCCCGAGAGAAAGTGGTACATGGCCTGCTCAGGCGTCAGCACCGCGATCGGCGGCAGCACGCCAAACGCATCGGCGGTCAGGAAAATGATCGTGTCCGGCTGTCCGCCCAGGCCCGTCGCGCTGACGTTGGGGATGTACTCCAGCGGGTAGGCGGCGCGGGTGTTCTCGGTCAGCGCGGCGCTATCGTAGTTCGGCTGGCGGTTCTCCTCGTCCAGAATCACATTTTCCAGCACCGAGCCAAAGCGAATCGCCTCGAAGATCTCCGGCTCGGCCGCGTGGCTCAGGCGGATACACTTGGCGTAGCAGCCGCCCTCGAAGTTGAACACGCCGTTCTCGCTCCAGCCGTGCTCGTCATCGCCGATCAGCGAGCGTTCCGGGTCGGCCGAGAGCGTGGTCTTGCCGGTGCCCGACAGCCCAAAGAACAGCGCCACGCTGCCATCTGGCCCGATGTTGGCCGAGCAGTGCATCGGCATCACGCCGCGGGCCGGCAGAACCATGTTCATAATCGTAAAGATCGATTTCTTGATCTCGCCAGCGTACTCGGTGCCGACGATCAGCACCAGGTTGTGCTCGAAGTCGATCATTGCGGCGACCTCCGAGCGGCTGCCGTCGGTGGCCGGGTCGAGCTTCAGGGTCGGCACCGAGATAACGGTCCACTCGGGGCTGTGGCTGGCGAGCTCGCTGCTGCTCAGGCGGCGGAACAGCTGCTTGGCGAACAGATTATGCCAGGCGTACTCGGTCACCACCCGGATCGGCAGCGCGTGGGCCGGGTCGGCTCCGGCGACCGCGTCGAGCACAAACACTTCCCGTCCCTTGAGATGCGCAAAGGCTTTGGCTTTAATGCGGGCAAACTGCTCGCTATCCATCGGCCGATGAAACTTATTCCAGTTCATCTGCGCGGCGGCGGCGTTGTTGACGACATACTTATCATCGGCCGAGCGCCCGGTGCGGGCGCCGGTGGTTGCCACCAGTGCGCCATTGTCTGCAAGCTGTGCCTCACCACGTTTCAGCGATTCTTCGACCAGCCTGGGAACCGTCAGATTCCAATGCGTGGCTTGCGCGTAAATCCCCAGGGCCTCTAGCTGTTCGACGTGGCTCATCAGAGCGTGCTCAGTCATCATTGACTCCTTAATTGTGTGGGTGAAATCTAAAAACCTAAACTGATTCATGTCGCCATGTTGGCGGGGTGATTGGGCGGCGCTACAAGACCGCCACCTCGTTGATGTGCAGGCCGAAGCGGGCGCCGAGGAACTCGGCGGCGCGGCGACACATCACCATGCGCGAGAGAAAAATTTCAAAGTAGTCCATCACCGAGGCCATCTCGGTGTCGATGGTTAGCTCCAGCGTCATCCGCCGCTCGCCGTTGCTATCGACCCGCAGAAACGAGCGGGTGGCCGCATAGTTGACTCGATCGTGGATATCGAAGGTCGTCGGGTCGGCGTTTTGCACTCGCGAGCGATGCACATCGGACTTATCGGCCAGAATGATCGCGGCGGCGATGGTGGAGACGGCGTGGCCGCGCTCCTCCTCGTGGTTGCCAACCGCGCCCATCACCAGGATCACC
Source organism: Herpetosiphonaceae bacterium (assembly GCA_013813565.1). Classification (GTDB taxonomy): domain Bacteria; phylum Chloroflexota; class Chloroflexia; order Chloroflexales; family Herpetosiphonaceae; genus JACCRK01. The sequence continues at coordinate 13,754 of JACCRK010000289.1, read as the reverse complement.
TCATCGATCGGCATGCCGAGATCGAACATAATATCCTTGGCCAGCAGCGCGCCGCTCTGCCCGTGCTGCTCACGGTTGATACAGTTGCCGATATCGTGCAGATAGCCGGCGATCTCAGCCAGCTCGATCTCACGGGCCGGGAAGCCAAGGCGGCGCAGCACGTTGGCGGCGATATGCCCGACCAGCCCGGCGTGGCGCCGGCCGTGTTCGGTGTAGCCGATCAGCTTCAGGTTGGCGTTGGCGTTTTTGAGGTAGGCGACGGTGTGGGGGTGATTGCGGACGCGGGTGATCGTCACGCGGTTGGGATCTTCCTGGGCAACTTCGGCGGGGACGCCCAGGACCGGCTCGCTGGTCAGCTCGGCGACGAGGGCCTCACGCTGAGCAACCGCAGCCTCGATCTTGGGGGCGACCGTGCGCCGCATCTGGTCTTTCGGCCTCGCGCCAAGGTCGGCGGCGGCTGACTGGCCGATCTGCTCGGCTGTTTCAGCGATGTGCGCGTCATTGCGCTGATTCATAAAAACTCCGTTACGGTAAATAAGGTCGGATTTAGCATCAACTATGCGCCGCTGCGCATACCTGAGCGAGCATCCGGCATCGTTTACGCCAACTCGTCTCCTGAAAGACTATCTTTGAGGGTGTCGAGATGTTCGAGCGCCAGGCCGGTGCCGATGGCCACACAGTTGGCTGGCTGATCGGCGACATAGCACGGCACGCCCGTAACCTCGGTGAGCAGCTCATTGATGCGGCGCAACATTGAGCCGCCACCGGTCATCACCATACCTTTGTCAATAATGTCGGACGACAGCTCAGGTGGTGTCTCCACTAGCACAGCGCGTACCGCGCTAATAATCGCCTCAAGCGGCTCCTGAATCGCATCGGTGATCTCGTTCGAGTCGACATCGATGGTGCGCGGCAGCCCGGCCACCTGGTCGCGACCGCGCACCTGCATGGTCAGCGGACGCTCCAGCGGCAATGCCGAGCCGATCTCGATCTTGATGCTCTCGGCGGTGCGCTCGCCGATCATCATATTGTACTTGCGCTTGATGTAGGCGGCGATGGCCTCATCGAACTTGTTCCCGCCCACCCGTACCGAGGTGCTGACCACAATATCGTTCAGCGAAATAACGGCGACCTCGGTTGTCCCGCCACCGATATCGATGATCAGGTTGCCTGATGGCTGGGCGACCGGGATATTGGCGCCAATGGCCGCCGCCAAAGGCTCACGGATCAGGTACGCCCGGCGTGCGCCTGCCTCACGCGCCGCATCGCGGACCGCCCGCATCTCGACCGAGGTGACGCCGGCGGGAATACAGATCATCACATCGGGCTTGCCGAAGCCGCGCGTTTTTTTGATGAAGTGCTCCAGCATCGCCAGCGTGGTGCGGTAGTCCGCGATCACCCCGTTGAGCATTGGGCGAATCACCTCGATGCTTTCGGGCTCGCGGCCAAGCATCGCCAGCGCCTCGGCCCCGACGGCCCGGACGCGGTCGCTTTTGGTTGATATCGCCACCACGGAAGGTTCGGAGAGGACAATACCCTTGCCTTTGATGTAAACGAGCACATTTGCCGTGCCGAGATCGATGCCGATTTTACGTGCCATCCATATATCCTTCGCCCACTTGGACCATCTGTAGGAATGGTGAAGGCTGGAGCAGCTGCCCCAACCTGGCTATCAAAGCGCGAATATTGTACCAGCCTTCACATATTGCTGCAACTGATGACCGGCTGATACGAGCATGGGCAGGGCTAAAAAACGGCTGGTATGGGCATAGTTGTAGCTGTCTGCTGGAATGATTTCTCCAGCGCTAGCGCCATAGACAGTGCGTTGATCGAAGCAGGTATACTCAAGGAATGGAATGACGCATGGAGGAACGATGAAAAAACTTGAAAGAGACCCTCTCAGCAGGGGAACGTTGGGAACAAGTCGGGTTAGAATTGAAAGAGGTATGGGTTAACGATTGATGGGCGAAGCTTCACCTCATCTGTCCAGTTCGATTACTGCCCGTAGCAAGATTAGCTATTACTACCGAGGTCAAGGGACCGAAAAATCCGACTTAAACGCCAACCCCAGGCGCTTTGCAGGCCTGGGGTTGGCGTTTGATTTTGGGATTCTGCCTAGCGGTTGGGTCGGCCTTTGCGCAGGCGGGCGACCTGAAGCCGCACAGTTGCCCGGCGCAGCTCGGCCTCGGCCAGCATCAGCTCGCGGGCGCTCTGGCGATCGCGCATGCGGGCCGCAGCTCGCTGGCGAGCCTCCTCAGCGCGGGCCTCGTCAATCTCGTCGCCGCGCTCGGCGGTGTCGGCCAGCACCGTGACCCGATCGGGGAGGACTTCCATGAAGCCACCGCTGATCGCAAACGGGTAGCTGACGCCGTCTTTGGTGTAGTGAAACTCACCTGGCAGCAGGATTGTCAGCATCGCCTCGTGGCGGGGCAGAATACCGATCCGCCCTTCGGCGGCCGGTGCGCTGACCAGATCCACGTCGTCGGAAAACACCACACGTTCGGCAGTGACAATTTCAAGTCGTAAAGGCATAAGAACCTCAAGTTAGCCGGCCATACGGTGTTGAAGGTTTTTTACAACACCGTATGGCTGGCTGATTACACTACTGCCGTCCTGCTTCGTAGCTGGAAATGACGTCTTCGATGCTGCCCTTCATAAAGAAGTTGTTTTCACCGATATGGTCGAACTCGCCCGAGAGGATGCGGGCAAAGCCCTTGACCGTCTCGGGGATTGGCACGTACTTGCCGGGAATGTTGGTGAACACCTCGGCCACGCCGAACGGCTGGGAGAAGAAGCGCTCGAGCTTGCGGGCGCGGCTCACCGTCAGCTTGTCCTCGTCGGAAAGCTCTTCCACGCCGAGGATGGCGATGATATCCTGCAAGTCTTTGTAGCGCTGCAGGGTGCGCTGCACCTCGGTGGCCACGCGGTAGTGCTCTTCGCCCACAACGTTGGGGTCCAGAATACGGCTGGTTGAGGCCAGCGGGTCCACCGCCGGGTAGATGCCTTTTTCCGAGATCGAGCGCTCCAGCGAGATGGTTGCGTCAAGGTGGGCAAATGTTGTTGCCGGCGCCGGGTCGGTGTAGTCGTCGGCGGGCACGTACACCGCCTGAAGCGAGGTGATCGAACCCTTCTTGGTTGACGTAATCCGCTCCTGCAGCTCGCCCATCTCGGTGCTGAGGGTTGGCTGATAGCCCACCTGCGAGGGCATGCGCCCCAACAGCGCCGAAACTTCCGAGCCAGCCTGGGTGAAGCGGAAGATGTTGTCGACAAACAGCAGCATGTCGCGGCCCTGATCGCGGAAGTACTCGGCCATGGTCAGCGCGGTCAGCGCTACCCGCAGACGGGCGCCGGGCGGCTCGTTCATCTGGCCGAACACCATCACGGTTTTGTCGAACACGGTCTCCTCGGTGCCGGGGATTTTCGCGCCCTTCATCTCGTGGATCAGGTCGTTGCCCTCGCGGGAGCGCTCGCCGACGCCGGCGAACACCGAGTAGCCCGACTGCTCTTTGGCGATGTTCGAGATCAGCTCCTGGATAATAACCGTCTTGCCCACGCCGGCGCCGCCGAACACGCCGGTTTTGCCGCCTTTGGTAAACGGTGCGATCAGGTCGATCACCTTGATGCCGGTCTCGAAGACTTCGGCGGTCGGCGACTGCTCCTCGAATGAGGGCGCCGGTCGGTGGATCGAGTACATCGCTTCGCCAACCACGGGGCCTTCGCCATCAATCGGTCGGCCCTGAACATCGAACACGCGGCCGAGGGTGGCGGCGCCAACTGGCACCGTGATCGGAGCGCCGGTATCGACAACGGCCATCCCGCGCACCAGGCCGTCGGTGGTGGACATCGCCACCGCCCGGACAATGCTGTCGCCCAGCTGCTGCTGGACTTCGCACACCAGCGGAGGAACGCCCTCGCCGCGGCTGATCTCAAGCGCGTTATAGATTTGCGGCAGTGAGTCGGCAGGGAATTCTGCGTCGATCACCACGCCGGTAATTTGCAAAAGTTTTCCGTTAGCCATAAGTATCTCCAAAAGTCAAAAGCCAAAAGTCAAAAGTCAAACAAATTTGAGCTTTGACCTTTGAGTTTCGTTTATAGTGCTGCTGCGCCTGCTGCGATTTCGCTGATTTCGTTGGTGATCGCGGCCTGACGGGTTTTGTTGTAGCTCAGGGTCAGGTCACGCACCAGCTCTTTGGCGTTATCGTTGGCATTCCGCATTGCAATCATCCGTGCCGAGTGTTCGCTAGCGATCGATTCGAGCACTGCCTGGTACAGCTGAACCTCGACAAAGCGGGGCAGCAGCTGCTCAAGCACATCCTCGCGGCTTGGTTCATAGGTGTAGTCGACCTTGGTTGCCCCGGCATCGCCCGGTGCCTCGACCGGCAGGAAGCGGCGCAGCTTAGGGCGCTGGGTCAGTGTGTTGACAAACTCGGAGTACAGAATGTACACCTCATCGAACTCATAGCGACCACTCTCATCGGCGCTGAAGCCTTTGATCGCCCGCGTTGCGGCGGGCAGAACATCAACCAGCGGCGGCGAGTCGCCCAGGCCGGTGATCTCGGAACCCAGGCTTTGGCCGGTTCGCAGCGCAAAATCGCGCCCTTTTTTGCCAATCGCGATGATGGTTATTGCGCGCCCAAGGCCCCGCTGTTCCTCGATAAAACGGGCTGTCGCCCGAAAAAGATTGGAGTTAAGCGCACCGGACAGTCCGCGATCCGAGGTCACCGTAATCAGGGCTACCCGCGTCACCTCAGGGTGAGCCTGGAGCAGCGGATGATTGGAGCTGCCACCCGTCGAGCGCATCGTCAGCTCACCCATCACGTCGTACAAACGGTCGGTGTAGGGACGCGTGGCAAGCACGTTACGTTGGGCGCGGCGCATCTTCGAGGCCGACACCAACTCCATTGCTTTGGTGATTTTGCCCGTGTTGCGGACGCTCTTGATGCGTCGTCGAATTTCACGCGCTGAAGCCATAGTATCCTCTGGTAGCTGTTAGTAGCTAGTAGCTAGTAGCTAGCAGCTAGTAATTTAGTGATTAGTGATTAGTCGCCAGCCCTTAGTCGCCAGCAGTTGGTAGGTAGCATCTCACTAGCTACTAGCTGCTGGCAGCTAGCCACTAGTTATAATCTGCCGTTTGCTTGAACTCAGTGACGGCCTGACGCAGCAGGCCGACGGTGGTATCCGACAGCAGCTTCTCGGTGGCGATCGTCCGGCCGACCTCTGGGTGGCTGGTGCGGATAAACTGCCAGAAATCGCGCTTGAACTCGTTGACTCGCGTCACGGGAACATCGTCCAGGAAGCCATTCCCAGCGATCCAGAGGATCATAACCTGATCTTCCAGCGCAATCGGCTGGTACTGCGGCTGCTTGAGCAGCTCCGACAGTCGCTGGCCCCGCTCGATCTGGGACTTGGTGCCAGCGTCGAGGTCAGAGGCAAACATGGCAAACGCGGCCAGCTCGCGGAACTGCGCCAGCTCCAGTTTGAGCTTGCCGGCCACCGACTTCATCGCCTTGGTCATCGCCGAGGTGCCGACGCGGCTCACCGACAGACCGACGTTGAGCGCCGGGCGCTGGCCCGCGTAGAACAGGTCGGACTCAAGGAAGATCTGACCATCGGTGATCGAAATCACGTTGGTCGGAATGTAGGCCGACACGTCGTTGGCCTGGGTCTCGATGATCGGCAGCGCCGTGATCGACCCACCGCCAAATGCATCGCTCAAGCGCGCAGCCCGCTCCAGCAGGCGTGAGTGCAGGTAGAACACATCGCCGGGATAGGCTTCGCGGCCAGGAGGGCGGCGCAGCAGCAGCGAGACCTGGCGATAGGAGACGGCGTGCTTGGAGAGATCGTCATAGATAATCAGCGCATCTTTGACCAGCTGGCCATCAACCGTTACGCCATTTTCCATCACCTCTTCGGCCATTGCGCAGCCGGAGTAGGGGGCAATGTACTGGAGCGCCGCCGACTCAGAGGCCGAGGCGTTGACGACGATGGTGTAACCCATCGCGCCAGCCTGATCCAGAATACCGATGGTCTGGACAACTTTCGAGCGTTTCTGCCCGATCGCCACGTACACGCAGACCATGCCCTGGCCGCGCTGGTTGATGATGGTGTCCAGCGCCACCGCGGTTTTACCCGTCTGGCGGTCGCCGATGATCAGCTCGCGCTGGCCGCGGCCGACCGGGATCAGCGCATCGATCGCCAGAATACCGGTGGCAACCGGCTGGCTCACCGACTGCCGGGCGATCACGCCCGGGGCGATCCGCTCGATCTCGCGGGTGGTGGTGGTTGCGATCGGGCCCTTGCCGTCGATCGGGCGACCCAGCGGGTCGACAACGCGGCCAAGCAGCTCCTGGCCGACCGGAACCGAAATAATTCTGCCGGTAGAACGAACAACATCGCCCTCTTCAATCTCCAGGTAATCACCCAGAATAATTGCGGCGACATTATCATCTTCAAGGTTGAGGGCGATGCCCATCACGGTTTCGCCCTTGGACGTCTGCTTGAACTCGAGGAGCTCGGAAGCCATGACGTCGCGCAGGCCAGCGATACGGGCCACACCGTCGCCAACGCTTAGTACTGTGCCGACGTTGACTGCATCGGTATTGACAGTAACAGGCTGGGCGATGCTGGCACGTAGACGACTAAGAATATCTTCTGCTGTAACAGCCATTGTTATACCTCTGGTTAGAGTATGAAGGAGCAGTCTGAAATAGTTTTCAGACTGCATCGATACCTTCACACGTATGTTATCCGGTCATCATGTTGCGCTGGACTGCGTTGAGGCGCTGGCGAACTGAGGTATCGAGTACCTTATCGCCGACTCGCACGAGCAGCCCGCCCAAAATTCCGGGATCAACCGTGTATGAAATGTCCAGCGTCGCGCCATAATGACCCCGCAGCTCGCTCTCGATCTTGGCGCGTTGCGCAGCGCTAAGCTCGACGGCGCTGGTGACATCGGCGCTGGTTGGAGCGTTGCCCCGCGCCAGCTGCACCAGCTCATCCAGCACGTGGGCCAGCAGATCTTCGCGGCCATCGGCTTTCAACGCAGCCCGCAACGAGTCATAGACAGCGCGGGCATAGCTTGCAGGTTCAGGGCTGCTCATTAGTTCAGCCTCCCAAGCTGTTCAATCGACTGGTTGATCAGATCATCGTGGCCTTTGCCCTGCAGCTCTTTGCCGATCACGGTGCTGGCGGTCTGGGTGACCAGTCCAGCAAGCTGGGTCTGCAGACCACGCAGCGACTGCTGGCGATCCTGCTCGACTTTGGCGCGGGCTTCCATCTCCATCCGCTCAATATTGGCGCGGGCGGTGGTCAGCAGCTCCTGCTCCTGCACGCGGGCGCGCTCGGTCGCCTGGCCCAGGATCGCCTGGGCCTCGCGGCGGGCCTCGCCTAGCTTGGCGTCGTAGTCGGCGTCGACGCGGGCCAGCTGCTGCTTGACCTTCTCAGCGTTCTCCAGACTCTCGCGGATACGCTCGGTTCGGGTTCGCAGCGCTTTGAGGATCGGCTGGTACAAGAGCACGTTCAAAACGAACGCCAGCAGCGCAAAGTTGACTAACTGCGAGAGCAGGAGCGGTAAATTAACACCTAACTTATCCATAGATAAGCTCCTATGTGATGATGGCGGCACATTTGCTAGCGCTCACGTGCCACCATACGATTATGTCATTGCGACGATCTAGAGAACTCCGAAACCGATCATGAATGAGATAACGAGTGCCAAAATCGCGAGCGATTCCGCGAACACGATACCCAGGAACATGTTGGTGCGGATGGTGCCTTCCAGTTCGGGGTTGCGCGCGATCGATTGCAGCGCGCCCGCTACCACGATACCGATACCAACACCTGGGCCAATCGCGCCCAAACCGACGGCCAATGCCGCTGCGACCAAGCGAAGTCCTGCATCTGTCATGGAAACGTTCCTCCGTAATTTTTCAATCCCCATCCGCTAGATTAAGCGGATGCAACGTGTGTACAATTAGGTCTGGGTTACAGTTTGTTTCGTTCATCGTCACCCGCTCCCCTGAGCGGATGCGCCGGCGAGTCATTCCCTAGTGGGCGGCCACGCCATGCTCGGCGTGAGCCTCGGCGGCATGGTCGTGCGATTCGGTGGCCATGCTCGTAAACACCATCGTCAGGATGGCGAACACGAATGCTTGAATAAAGCCGACGAAAAGCTCTAGGCCGTAGAACGGTAGCGATAGCAGGGTCGGGAAGAGATATGCCATCACCAGGAGCACAACTTCGCCAGCGAAGATATTGCCAAACAAACGGAAGCTGAACGATATCAGGCGGACGACTTCCGAAATCAGTTCGATCAAGCCGACGAAGGTTTGAATCATGCCATGCTTGAGCGGGTTGATGAAGAATTTCTTGAGATAGCCAAAGCCCAGGGTCTTGAAGCCCCAGAACTCGGTGAAGAAGAAGGAGATCAACGCCAGCGCAATCGTCATGTTAAGATCGGCGGTGGGGGCGCGAAGCAGTGGATGGAAGACGGTGTAGCCATCCGTTCGGTGGGCGCAGCTGGTGGTCGATTCGACTTCGTGCGGCTCGGCGGCGGCCGTTTCAGTCTGGGCTTCAGCCACAGCGCCGTGATCGCCCCCCGCGACGCACAGCCCAATCGAGCCTACGCCGGGGATCAGACCCGACCAGCTGGAAACCACGACGATCAAGAAGATGGTGGCGACCAGGGTGAAGAAGCGGGCAACGTATTTGGCGTTGACGCTCTCCATCAGTGTGTACAGCTGCTCAATGATCAGTTCCATGAAGTTCTGGGTGCCGCGTGGCGTGGTTAAGGCTTCCTCGTCGCCACTCCGCAGCCGGCGAGTGGCCACCGCCGAGAACACGATCAAGAAGATGGTGACGATCACTGTCAGCAGCAGCGAGTTTGTGACCGTGAAACCGCCAATTGAGAAGATCGATTCGGCGCTGAAGGAAACTTCGGGCTTACCAACCTTGCCAAATTCAGGCGCGATAAAACGAAGGACTATGCCAATAACCAAGACCGCAAGCACCGCAAACATGATTCGGCGTTTTGTAGACAAAGTGACCCCCGTATCTAGCCCAATACGCCAGCGTGCTATGGTTGGCACTCCAGTGGGCAATAGTAGGTTTCATGAACACTCGTGTGGAACTTCGTGCTTTTTTGCACATTCTCAGTATAAGGGATGGTTTTATTCTTGTCAAACTAGTAGAATCGCCAAAAAAAGATCAATTTAGCCGCGCTGTGGATTAATGCATTCACCTCGTTGGTAGCCTGGCAATAATCCCCGCTGTTGGGCCAGCCAAACAAGTTGCGACAGGGTGGCGTTTGGGCGCCAGAATCACCCCCGGCGCTAATCCTTGACGCGCTAGATAACGTAGGGTAGATTGAGATTAATACACGAAGGAGGCACTCCAATGCCCACGATTACCCTTGATGCTCAACGTTGGCAAACTTTCAGCCAACTTTTAACTACAACTGCCTATCAAGAACCGCGCGACTTGCTCAATGCGTTCCTCATGCACCTGATCGAGTTCTGGCCCGCCCAGAGCGGCGCGCTGCTCTATATCGATCCTTTCAGCAACAAGATTACGCTTGAACATGGAGCGCTCTCCCCCGATGCCGCCGAGATGATCGAGCAGGCCCGCTCGGTGTTCGAGCGGAGCGTTGACATTGAGCAAGATCTGGGAGTCTATGGCATTGACGATGATCTGGCGCTGGTTGAGCTGACGCTGCGCTCTGGTGAGTCCGAGGTTGGCCTGCTCCATCTGGTGGTCGCCGCCGAGCACGTCGCCTCCGAGGCCGAGGGCGAGCTGGCCCTGCTGCTGGTCGGGGTGGCCGGCGGCGAGGCCGACCGCGTGACCCTGCTCAACTCAACCCGCCGCGAGCTCGACGAGATGAATCTGCTCCACCAGGTTAGCCAGGCGATCTCCAGCGATATCGATCTGCGCAGTCTGCTGCGGACGATTATCGAGCGCGTCACCGCCATGCTCGGTACCGATGGCGCCTCGCTGCTGCTGGTCGATGAGGCCCGCCGCGAGCTGTACTTTGAGATGCCGTCGAGCAGCCATAGCCAGGAGCTCAAGGCCTATCGGATGCCGATTGACCAGGGGTTTGCCGGCTGGGTGGTCAAGCACGGCGAGTCGCTGATTGTTGAGAATCCCCAGGATGACCCGCGCTTCTATCGCCAGGTCGATAGCGATATCGATTTCGAGACCCACAATATTATGACCGTGCCGGTGCGCACCCGCGACCGCATGATTGGCGTGATCCAGGTCGTCAATAAAAAAAGCGGCGCTTTCACCGAGCGCGATCTGCGCATGCTCACCACTGTGGCCGGGCAGGCCGCGATCTCGCTGGAGAACGCCAATCTCTATGGGAAGCTCAAGGAGGAGCGCGACCGCCTGATCCGCAAGGAAGAGGAGGTGCGCCACCAGATCAACCGCGATCTTCACGATGGGCCAACTCAGTCGGTGGCGGCGATCTCGATGAATATTGAGTTTATCAAGAAGCTGCTCCACGCCATGCCCGAGCGGGTCGATGATGAGCTGAATGTGCTCTCGGCGCTTGTCAAGCGCACCTATCAGGATCTGCGCACGTTGCTGTTTGAGCTGCGGCCGCTCGGCCTGGAGACCCAGGGCCTGGTGGCGACCTTGCACGAGTACGCCAGTAAGTTCCGCGATCCAGCGGGGATGCAGGTGCGCTTCTCGTCGGGCAATTTCATCGGGCGACTGGCGCCACAGGCCGCCGCCGCCACCTTTATGATTGTCCAGGAGGCGGTCAACAACGCCCGCAAGCACGCCAAGGCTGCGATGGTCTGGATTGAGCTGTTTCAGGATAACGAGCACAATATGCTGACGGCGATGGTGCGCGATAGCGGCGTTGGCTTTGACCTCGGCCAGGTGCGCTCGTCCTACGAGGACCGTGGATCGTTTGGCCTGCTGAATATGGGCGAGCGGGCCTCGCTGATCGGCGGCTCGTGTGAGATCCGCTCGGCCGCCGGCCAGGGCACGCAGGTGATTATCCGCGTTCCGCTGGAGCTGGAAGAGGTCGAGGTTTTCGAGGAAGAATGAGCCTGATTTGTGCTGTTTCATTCGCCCCAGCCGCGCCGCAGATATTGGTGTCTGTGGCGCGGCGGCGTTTTAGGCGGCTGGGAGCTGCAGGCTGACGGTGGTGCCGCGCCCCGGCATACTGCTGATGCTGATCGTGCCGCCCTGACCGACGACCAGGGCTTGGGCGATCGAGAGCCCCAGTCCGCTGCCGCTCTGCTGCTCGCTGCGCGAGTGCTCGGCGCGGTAGAAGCGCTCGAAGAGATGGGGAAGATGGCTGGCGTCAATCCCGCTGCCGGTATCGATCACGCTCCAGCGGGCGACGTTGCCCGCTGTCTCCGCCTGTAGCAGCACGCTCCCGCCAGCCGGCGTGTAGCGCAGCGCATTATCCAGCAGGATCAGCAGTACCTGGCGCAGCCGCGCCCGATCGCCAAACACCCTTCCCTGGGCACCGGTCACCCTGACCGTGACCTGCTGCTGCTCAGCGACTCGCCCGATGTGCCGAACAACCTCGTCGAGCAGTTCCTGGGCCGCAATTGGGGTGCGCTCGAAGCTAATCCGCACCGCATCCAGCCGCGAGAGCAGCAGCAGATCCTCGACCAGGCGCGTCATGTGGTCGGTCTCCGCCAGCACGTCGATCAGCAGCTCGCGATTGTCGTCGTTCGGCGCCAGGCCGCGCAGGACCACCTCGGAGCTGGCCCGCAGCAGGGTCAGCGGCGCCCGCAGCTCGTGGCTGGCGTTGGCGACAAAGGTCTGCTGGCGCTCCCAGGCGCGCTGGGCCGGCACCAGCGACCTGCCCGCCAGCCACCAGCTGGCCCAGCCGACCACGACCGTGCTGAGCCCGCCCAGGGCGACCAGCCCCAGCAGCAGCTGGCGCAGCGCCGCATCCTGCTCGTTCAGGGCCCGCCCGACCTGGAGCAGCTCGGGGCCGTCGTCGCGGGTCAGCCGCTCGGTCAGCAGGCGCACCCGCGTGCCATCGGCGCCGACCACGGTGCGCCAGTCGCGCCTGCCCTGCCGCGCGGCCAGCGCCGCCGTCTGGTCGGGGGTAATCGGCGGCGCCCACGGGTTGGGGTCGAAGAAGGTGCCATTCGCGTTGATTGGGTAGACGAAGGTGGTCGCCAGATCGCCGCGGTCGGTGTTGTCGCGCTCAAGCACGCGCTCGGGGGCGTAGGCGGCCAGCGCAGGCGGCAGCGGCGCATCAAGCTGGACAAACTCCAGCGCCATCCGCTCCAGCAGCGCCCGCTCGGTGGCAAACGTAAAGTAGCGCACCGTCAGCGCATACATGCCGCCGCCGACCAGCAGCAGTAGCGCCAGCGCCGTCAGGGTGTACAGAATCGTCAGCCGCAGCCGCAAGCCTTGCAGAATCATACCCCGCGCCGTATCACATTGGCCGCGCTATCGATCACGCCGCATCCTTTCACTTCACTCCTCCAGCCTATCGAGATGTTACCCTCGCCCTCGTCCCCAACCTCTAATCCCCCCCGCTAGGCATACTCGCTGGCCCAGCGGTAGCCGATGCCGCGCACCGTCTGGATCGGGTCGCGCTTGCCAGCGTTCTGGAGCTTTTTGCGCAGATATGAGATGTACACATCGACGAGCGATGGCTGGACATCACGATCATAGGACCAGACATAATCCAGAAGCTGCTGGCGGCTGAGGGTCTGGTCGGCGTTGCGCAGCAGACACTCAAGCAGGCTCCACTCGGTGGCGGTCAGATCGAGCACTGTGGATCCACGCCGGGCGACGTGCGCCCGCACATCCAGCACCACCGCGCCGGAGCGCAGCTCGCCGCCAGCGCTGCCCGGCGGCGTGAAGCGGCGACCGAGCGCCCGCAGCCGGGCCAGCAGCTCCTCGAAGGCAAACGGCTTGGCCAGATAATCATCGGCGCCGCTATCCAGCCCCAGCACGCGATCCTCGAGCTGGCTGCGGGCGGTCAGCATGAGCAGCGCCGTCGGCACCTGGGCCGCCCGCAACGCCCGACAGACGCTCGGCCCATCGCGCTCCGGCAGCATCCAGTCGATCACCGCCACTTCGTAGCTGCCCCGCAGTCCCAGCTCCAGCCCGGTCGCGCCATCGTGGGCGACATCGACCGCGTAGTGCTCCGCCCGCAGCACCCGCTCGATCAGGCGGGTGAGCTTGATATCGTCCTCAATCACCAGAATACGCATCGTTTATTTCCACTCTTCAAGATCAATTTCGATTGGTAGAAGCAATTATAGCGCCCAATGATTGGAAATTCCTTGGGAAAATCGTCCAGGCTTCCAAGAATATTCCAATCTAGCTGCGCTAGAGTGTTGATAGGTTTGAAATATCGTGATTAGCAGGCCATCGCCTGGAAGGATTTGATATGAAGCCCCGTTCTGCCTTGATAATTGCCGCCGTGCTGACCACCTTTGTGCTGGTGCTGGTCGGGGCGGTGATCAATCGCCTGATCGAGCCCAGCCCGGCCGCGCTGGCCGCCGCCGCCGATCTGAGCGCATCACCAGTGCCGCTCGATGATCTTCAGGCGACGACGACCGCCCGCGAGGAGCTGTATCAGCAGCAGCTGGCCGAGGCCAACGCCCGCATCGAGCAGGCCAACCAGGAGCTGACCCAGGCCTACGATGAGCTAGCCCAGCCCGCGCCGCCAGCCCTGGCCGCGCCGGCACCCGTGGTGGTGTTCCCAGACGACTCGCAGTCGCCGCCAGCCCAGCCGGAATCGCCGCCGGCTGTCGTGCCAGCCGCGCCGC
>JACCRK010000256.1 GCA_013813565.1 Herpetosiphonaceae bacterium | reverse complement strand
CCGCCCACATACAGTTCGCCAGGCACGCCAACCGGAACCGGCTGGCCACCCAGAGGGTCGCCGGGGTCGAGCACATAGGCGCGGTCGTTTGCCAGCGGCTGGCCAATCGGCACGGTTGTGGCAGCGCCGTCCACCGCGCCGACGTGGTGCCAGGTGCTGAACGTCGTGTTTTCGGTTGGCCCGTACACGTGCAGCAACCGCTCCGGCGGGCCTGCCGCCAGCACCTGCCGCACACAGTCGGGATCGACGGCTTCGCCGCCAAAAAGGACTTGCCGCAGACCCGCGAACGCTGTCGGCTCGATCCTGGCAATTTGATTGAACAGGGCGGTGGTTAAGAAGATGGTGGAAACGCGCTCGCGACGGAGCAACTCAGCCAGCTCGTGTGGCGCCAGCAACGCTTCGCGGGAAATCAGCAGCAGCCGTGCGCCATTGGCTAAGGCGCCCCAGATCTCAAACGTCGCAGCATCAAACGAGACATTGGCCGCCTGGGCGATGCAATCGGCGCTGGAAAGTGCGACATAGTTCGTGTCGCGCACCAGCCGCACAATCGCCCGATGCGGGATGTTGACGCCTTTGGGGCGGCCCGTGGAGCCGGAGGTGTACATGCAGTACGCCAGATCGTCAAGCCGCGCCAGCGTGGGCGGCGGGGTGTCCAGGTGCCCGGCCAGCGCCTCCGCCATGGCATCAAGCGCCAGCACCGGGATCTGCAGGGACGGGAGCTGGGCAACCAGCCGTGAGTCCGTCAGCACCAGGGCCAGGCCCGCATCCTCCACCATCAGGCCGATCCGCTCGCCCGGATAGCTGGGGTCTAGCGGCACATAGGCTGCGTCCGCCATCAGCGTGCCCAGCAATACCTCGATCAAGGGAATGCCCCGTTCGAGGTAGACCCCGATGCGGTCGCCGCGGCGGACACCCTGCGCGGCCAGCAAGCGCGCCAGCCGAGAGGCATTCCGGAGCAAATCCGCATATGAGCGCTGCTGGGCGCCAGCAACAACCGCTACCGCCGTGGGCGTGCGCAGCGCCTGTTCGATCACCAGCTGATGGATGGGTTGGTGGGGATATGGACGGGCCGTGGCATTCCAGGTTTCCAGCAGCAGCGTCCGCTCAGCGGTGCCGAGCAGGTCAATCGTCGCCACGCGCTGTTCGGGATCGGCGACAAAGCCTTCAAGCATCCGGACATAGTGGCCAAGCATGGATTGGATAGTGGCATGGTTGAACAAGTCGGTATTGTATTCAATTGCCAGTTTCAATCCGGCGCTGGTTTCGGTGATGTCGAGATGCAGGTCGAATTTAGCAACGCCGCTGTTGCTTTCCAGCGGCGTGATCTGCAAGCCGGGTAGGCTTAGCGGCTGCATGGGGGAGTTTTGCAGCACAAACGCAACCTGGAAAATTGGCGTGTGGCTCAGCGAACGATCAGGCTTGATGTACCCCAGCAGCTGTTCAAACGGCATATCCTGATGCGCCAGCGCCTCCAGCACCGTCGTGCGCACCCGCGCCAGCAACTCCTGCACGCTTGGATTGCCCGCCAGCGAGGTGCGGAGCACGACCGTATTGACGAAAAACCCGATCAAGCCGCTGGTTTCGCGCTGGTTGCGCCCGGCCACCGGGGAGCCGATCAGGATATCCTGCTGACCTGTGTAGCGCGCTAGCAGGGCTTGATACGCCGCCACCAGACCCATAAACAGGGTCACGCCCGCCTGCTTGCACTGCGCCTGCACCGCCTGAGCCAGCGGCAGCGGCACCAGCGCCAGCGCCGTATCGCCGCGAAAGGTTTGCACCGCCGGACGAGGTCGATCGGTGGGCAGCTCCAGTACCGTGGCTGCGCCAGCGAGGCGCTCCTGCCAAAACTGGTATCCCGCCGCGTGTTCGGGGCCGGCCATGCGTTCGCGCTGCCAGACAACATAATCCACAAAACGGATGGGGGGCTCGGGGAGCAGCGGCGCTTGATCCGCAGCATAAGCGGTGTACAACGTCGCCAGATCGCGGATGAAAATCCCCGCCGACCAGCCATCGGCCACGATGTGGTGCACCACCAGCAGCAGCAGATGTTCCGCCTCGCCCAGCCGCAGCAGATCGAAGGTAATCAACGGACCATTGCGCAGATCAAAGGTTCGCCGGGCCGCTGCGGTTGTCAGATCCGCTGCGGTAGCCGCGCGGATGTCCGGTGCTAGCTGGCGCAGATCGATCAGCTGCACCCTGGCGGCAGCCGGCGGCTCAGGATGTTGAACAATTGTGCCGGCGCTGTCGCTGAAGCGTAGCCGCAGCGCCTCGTGGCGGCGCAGCAGCGCGTCCAGGCTGCATTGGAGCACCGGGAAGCGCAGGCTGCCTTCCAGACGCAGGGCCACCGGCAAGTTATACAGCGGGCTGCCAGGCACGAGGTGATCGAAAAACCACAAGCGCTCCTGGGCGAACGACAATGGAAAGGCATTGTCACGGGCCTGCGCGGGCGGAATGAAGTCCGGCGGCAGCATAATGCCCTGTTGCTTAAGGCGCAGGGCCAGCAAAGCGCGTTTTTCCGGCGGCAGGACCGCTAAACGATCGATCAAATCAGTCATGGTCGTGCAGTGTCGCGACGAAGCGACTCGTCAGCGCGCACCTGCTCCTTTCCAATTCAGAAACAGCAAAACGGATCCGGCCAGGGCGTCATGGCCTGGCCGGAGCAGGAAACCGATAGTTACAGCCCTTCTTGGTGGAGATAGGTTCGGGTTTCCTCCAGCGATATGCCTTCGATCTCTGCCAGCACCCGCGCCAGATCGTTGTTGACAGGGTTCGGTTGGATCTGCTCCAGAATCTGGGCGGCACATTGGCTGATGCTGGGGCCCTGGAGGATCGCCACGAGCGGCATGCTCACGCCGGTATCGCCCTGAATCGTGGTTTTCAGCTCCAGGGCCATGATCGAGTCCAACCCCAGCGTATTGATCGGCTGCTGCGGATCGATCGGCCCGTCGCTGATGCGCAACACCCGGGCGACCACCTGTTGGAGGTGCGCCTCCAGGACCTGCTGGCGAGCGCCCTCATCAAGCGCCAGCAGCTCCTGGCGCAAGGTTGCCATGGCTCCATCAATCGACTGGCCCCCCTGGTGTCCGGCACTGCGGAGCAGATTGGCGACCAGCGCTATGCCGCCGGACTGAGGCCAGCGTTCCCAGCGGGCGGCCAGCGCCACCAGCTGTGAGCTGTCAGTGCGCAGAGCGAGTTCCAGGAGCTGGTGTCCCTGGGCTGGGGTAAATGCATCGATACCATTGGCAGCGAGCTGCTGATTGATGTTATTGCGCGCGGCCATGCCCACCTCGCTCCATGGTCCCCAGTTGATGCTTTGGGCGGGCAAGCCGCGGCTGCGGCGGTAATCCGCCAGACCGTCAAGGAATCCGTTGCCCGCCGCATAGTTGCTTTGGCCAATCGAGCCTAGAATTGAGGCGATCGAGGAGAAGAGGACAAAGAAGTCCAGTGGCTCAGTGGAGAGCAGGCGGTGCAGGTTCCAGGCCCCAAGCACTTTAGGGCGCAGCACTTCCTGGAGAACGCCGGCCTCCATGGTGGTGATTAGCTGATCGTGGAGCACGCCCGCGGCATGGACGACACCGCGAATCGGCGGCCAGCCCTCCTGGCGATAGTGCTCCAGAAATGTAGCCAACGCGACTTCGTCAGCGATATCCACTGCCGCAATATGCACGCTGGCCCCCAGCGCCTCTAGCTGGCGGATCGACTCGATGGTCTGGCACTGCGGTGTCGCCGTCGGTATATCCCGCCAGTCGCTGCGTTGCGGCAGCAGGGTGCGGCCCAGCAGGATCAGGCGGCGTGCGCCTTGCGCGACCATCCAGTGGGCGATAGACAGGCCCAGGCCGCCCAGGCCACCTGTGATCAGATAGGTGCCATCGGTATGCCACTGCCACGCTGGCTGGCGTTGTGATACGGCATTGGGGATCATGCGGCAGGCAGCATAGGTAGCGCCCCGCACTGCCAGTTGCTCGTCGGCCCCATCAGCCAACAATGCATCGATGGCCGCCTCCACATCGGTCGCCAGCGGGTCGAGGTCGATCAGGCGTCCGCGAAGCTCGCTATGTTCGCGCAGCAGCACCCGGCCAAATCCCCACAAGCTCGTCTGTTGCGGCGCAGTGACCGGGCTGGCTGGGAGCGCCTGGGCCCCACTGGTGACGATCCACAGCGCGGGCGTTGCGCCCACTGGAGTCGCGGCCAAAGCTTGCGTCAACTCCAGCAGGCCGCCGACGCTGTGGTGTTGCTCCAGTTCCAGCTGCGTCGCAGCAGTTGTTTCAGCGATCTGCATATCCAGGCCGCGCATGTATAGGATTCCCCGCCAGCTGCTCCCAAATGTCGCGTCAGCCTGCGCCAGCGCAACTTCAAGCGACTGGCTCTCGTCCAGAGGCTGCAGGATCCGTTGGTTCCGTGCTGTCAGCGCCTGGGCCAGCTGCGCGCTGCGTCCGCCGCCGGCACCAATGATCAGCCAGCCATCCTGGTCGCCCGGCGCTGCGGAAGACTCGGCGAGGGTGACTGGCTCCCACGCCAGCTGATAAAGCCAGTCGGCGGGCTGTTGCACCTGGGCGCTGGCAAGTGGCAGCAACAGCAGATCGCGGACTTCAACCAGGACTTCACCTGCTTCATCAAGCAAGAAAATATCGGCGCGATGGGCCTCGGCCTTGAGGCTGACCGCCGACGTCAGGACGATGTGAACCCAGGCCTGCCGCCCCAGCGGCTTCAGCTGACGGACGCTGCCAAGGCTGGCTGGCAGAAAGGAGTTATCGTCCGTGCCAGCTCCTTCGTGCATCGGCAGGGTTGCGGTCACCATTTGGAAGGCCGCGTCAAGCAACGATGGATGAATGAAACAGCGTGCCGCTTCGCCAGCCAGGTTGGCTGGCAGATCAATTACGCCGATAACTTCGCCGTCGCGCCGCCAAATATCGCGCACCGCCTGATACGCCGGGCCGTATTGCAGCCCCAGTAACTGGCTCATGCGTTGATAGTGCAGCACGCCGGGAACATGTTCGAGGCAGCGCTGCCGGATTGCGGCGAGATCGCTCAGGGTCGCATTCGCCGTGCGCCGCTGCGAAATGCGGCCCTGGGCATGCAGTACGGGTACTCCACGCTCGGGATCATCGGGCAAGCTGAGAATCTGCACCAGGTAGGTGTCGGTATTCTCTCTGGAGATCACCGTTTGAACTCTCCTGCTGCCGGTTTCGGGGAGAAACAGCGCCTGTTCAAACCTGATCTGCTCCAGATCGACCTGGTTGATACCAAGCTGATTGGCGCCAGCCAACGCGAGCTCAACATAGGCCGCGCCAGGCACAATGATCGCCCCATGGACGCGATGATCCTGCATGGATGCCGGGCTGGCGGCGGAAAACGTCGTTTCCCAAACGCGCGTGGCTGGCGCCACAGCGAACGTCAACGGGTGGCCCAGCAGCGGATTGCGCGCACGGTGTGATGGGGAAGCCGCCACGCGGCGCGCAGGTTGGACGCTGCCACCGTAGTACCAGTAGGTTTCGTGTTGCCAGGCATAGGCTGGCAAGGTCGTAACCCGGGCGGTTGGCCCGCTGATTGGTGCGCCGTCCAGGCGGTGGCCATGGGTATACAAGGTGCCAAGGGCGTGCAGCAGCGTCGCCCGGCCCTCGTTGTCGCGGCGCAGCGAGCTCAACACATGGCGGGTAGTTCCAGCATGCTCCAGCCCTTCCCGCATGGCCAGCTCCAGCACGGGATGCGGACTAACCTCCAGAAAGGTCGTGACTTCGTCACGAAGCATCGCCTGAAAGGTTGCCGTAAACATAAATGGCTCGCGTAGATTACGGCCCCAGTAGGCGGCACCCAGCATTGTACCGTCGTGACGCTGGCTGGTCACAGTGGAGTAGATCGGGATCTGGGCCGCGTGAGGCTGGATTTCCGCCAGCGCTGCCACAAGCTCAGTTTTCAATGGATCCATCTGCGGGCTGTGGAAGGCAATGTCGATATTCTTAAGGATCCGGCAGAACACCCCACGCTGCTCAAGGAACTGCACCACCTGGGTGACGCGATCGGGATCGCCGGAAATAACTGTTGATGCCGGGCTGTTGCTGCCGGCGATGCCCAAAAAGGCTTCGTTGGCCGCCAGCATCAGCTGCGCCTGATCGATCGGCAGTTCGACCACCGCCGTGAGGCCTTTTCCGGCGACATGCTGCATCAGCCGACTGCGGTGGACCACGACGAGCACAGCATCTTCCAGGGTCAATCCGCCCGCTACAAATGCTGCGGCAACTTCACCCAGACTATGCCCCACGACCACATCGGGAATGACACCCCAGGACTGCCAGAGCGCCGCAAGGCCGACCTGAATCGCAAAAATCGCCGGTTGGGTTACTTCGGTGTGGTTCAAGCGCGATTGTTCGGGCGGCGCCTGCAGCTCCGCCAGCAACGACCAGCCGGTAATCCGTTTGATCAGGACATCGCACGCGCCGACCATCTCTCGAAACACCGGCTCGCCTTCAAGCAAATCGCGCCCCATCCCCAGCCAATGCGATCCCTGGCCTGAGAATACAAATGCCAGTCGCTGGCTCGCCTCCCAGTGTTTCTGTCCAACCGACACCGTCCCGGCGGATTCATCGCGGCCAAATGAAGCCAGCTGCTCCGCTGCGGCTTCTGGCGTGGCGGCAACCAGGGCCAGGCGATGCTGATGGTGGGTTCGGCGCTTCAGCGCGGTGTAGCAGATGTCCTGCCACAGCTCAGGGCTGGCCGTTGCCAGAAAGCGCTCGTAGACCTGCGCCAGCGCGCGCAGTGCGGCAGGAGTCCGCGCTGACACCGTCAGCAGTTGGGCGCTGGGCAGGACGGCTCCCTCGCCTGACCCTGGCGTACGCGGATACTCGGCCATCACGATATGGGCATTGGTGCCACCGATCCCAAAGGCGCTCACGCCTGCGACTAACGGCTCAGCCGGGCGCGGCCAGGCGCCCGCCTCGCGCTGCAGGCGCAGCTGCGTGCCGTTGAGAGCAGGGTTGGGCTGGCTGATGTGCAAGCTTGGCGGCAGCTCGCGGTGCTGGAGCGCCAGCGCTGTCTTGATGATTCCCGCGACCCCCGCCGCCGCCTCGCTGTGTCCGATATTGCTCTTAACTGAGCCCAGTGCGCAGAACTGTTCCCCCAGCAGGTTGGCGCCCAGGACGGCATGCAACGCATGGATTTCAGTCGTATCACCGATTGGGGTGCCTGTGCCATGGGCTTCGATGTACTGGACGCGCTGCGGAGCGATCCCCGTGCGGCGGTAGGCTTCGCGCAGCAGGGCTTCTTGAGCGTGCTGGTTTGGGGCCATCAGGCCGTTGCTTTTGCCGTCGCTGTTGACCGCGCTGCCGATAACCAGTGCGTGGATGGGGTCGCCTGCGGCTATGGCATCCGACAAACGCTTGAGGATCACAATTCCCACACCCTCGCTGCGTACAATCCCGTCGGCGCTCGCGTCAAACGCTTTGCAGCGCCCGTTCAGGGCAATGGCGCCCGCTTTGGAGAAGAAAATGTTCGTCTTAGGCAGCAAAATAGCGTTGACACCGCCAGCAATGGCCATGCTTGACTCACCGCTGCGCAAGCTCTGGCAGGCAGTGTGGATCGCCACCAGTGAGCCGGAGCACGCACTGTCCATTGCGACGCTTGGGCCGTTCAGGTTGAAGACATACGACAGGCGGTTGGCCGCCAGACTATGCGCGTTGCCGGTGCCAATGTAGGCATCAATACAGGTGTAATCGTCGAAAATGTATTCGTCGTAGTCGTGTCCCAGGGTCGCAATGAATACGCTGGTTGGGCTGCCGTCGAGCATTTCCAGCGTTTGGCCGCCATTCTCCAGGGCTTCCCAGGTCACCTCCAGCAGCTGGCGCTGCTGCGGGTCGAGATGTTTGGCTTCACGGGGCGAGATGCTGAAAAAGCGCGCATCAAACTGGTCGATGCCGTCAAGAAAACCACCCCAGCGGGTTTGCATCGTGCCAGGCGTGGCAATGTCGGGATCGTAGAATTCATCAATATCCCAGCGGGTGGGCGGGATTTCGGTGATCGCGTCCACGCCATTCCGGAGCAGCGTCCAGAATTCAGCCAGTCCGTTGGCTCCGGGATAACGGCATCCCATGCCAATGATGGCAATCGGCTCCATGGACGCGGGATCAAAGAGCTGTTGATTGTCCTTGGTAGACTCTCTCACGATGCAAGATCCTTTCGTGCAGCAATCATAGCGACAAGTGCCGCAATGGTTTGGTGTTCAAGGATATCGAGCGGGCTGAGCTGGTACCCTGAACGCGTAGATTTATCGGCAATTTGCGAGGCGGTGATTGAGTCGCCGCCAAGCTCGAAGAAAGGATCGTGGGCGTCCAGTTCGCGCACTTCCAGAAACTCCCGCCAGATGGCGCGCAGGGTCGCTTCCACATGCACGGTGCTGGCGTCCTGGCGCGACCCGTTGGCCGCAGGCCTCGGCGCAGGCCTCGGCACCGCAGCGCCGGGCATAGCCTGGACGGACTGGATCAGCACCCCACCCAGCAGCCCCACCACGGCGCCATCATCGTCAAGCAGAGTCACATCGGCGCTGAACGATCCTGTGACGTCAGGCGGGCTGACGACCTGGCTATGCGCCCACAGACGTGCGCCAGGCTTGGCCTTGGCGTACAGCGCCAGCGTTTGGACGGCAACAGGCAATTTCAAGGCGGTCTCAGGCGGTTGGGTGGCCATAATGCTTTGGATCGCCCCGTCGAGCAGCACTGGATGCACATGGTACAGCCGGGCCTCGCCCTCCAGAGCATACGGCAGCCGCAGCTGGCCCAATGCCTCGCCATCGGTTCGCCAGAGTGATTCAATCACGTGAAAGGACGGCCCGTAGTGAATACCCAGCGCTTCCATCGCAGCATAATGCTCGGCAGCGGGCCTGAGTTCGTTGCAGCGGGCGCGAATCCCCGCATGGGTCCGGGCTGACGGGCGCGCCGTCGAGTCGACCCGCAGCATTCCCGTCGCGTGCAATGCCTGGTTGGATCCATCGCTGGGCTGGCTGCCAATCTCGAACTGCCAGGCGTTTTCCTCAGTCGCAACCAGGGCAATGTTCAGCGTCCTGGGAGTTTCATGCAGAATATGCATCTCATGCAACCGGATCTGTTCAACAGCACATGGCTGATCTTTGCTCACGATCGTACCCAGGGTGAATGACAGATCCAGGTAGGTTGCCAACGGCAGAATGGCACCATGGCCGACTCGGTGGTCGGCGAGATACGGCGCTGTGCGCAGCCCAATTTGGAACGTGTGGTTTATAACCGGCGCGATTGCTTGAGTCATACAGTACCTCTTCGATGGTTAGGGCAGCCGAATACCTAGCAGTGGATGTAGAGCGGGTTCGATTTCTTCTAGATCAAGGTTGGGGGTAGGCTGGGTCACGCGAGCTTCAAACCAGTGGCGTTGGCGCTCGAATGGATATAGCGGCACGGCAATGCGCCGCACCCTGGTGGTGGCATACAATGATTTCCAGTCAATCGGGAGGCCGCCGGTGTAGGCCTGGGCGCAAGCGATCAGCTCGGCGGTGCGATCCTGGCCTTGAAACACGAAGGCGGCGGTCAGACCGTCGTTGTGTTCCAGTCGAGCTGTCCCATAAAAAATCCCCTGCTGTTGGAGTCCCTCGTGCGCGCCCCTATCCCGGAGGAGTCGGAGTTTTTCAAGTAAATCGCTGCCGCTGGTTGCGAGAATGGCCAGGCGCTGACGGAAACTACCGCGGCCAACGGCCGCCGTGTAGCAGATATCCTCCAGCCGCTGCGTGGCAGCGGTCAGCATGTACTGGTAGTAGCGATCGACGAGGGCGTTGAGTGCGGCTGGGCTGGCTGCGGAAAGTGGCAGCATCCAGATTGCGGCCGTTTCCGCAGGTGCTGTTTCCACAGGTGCTTCCTCAAGCGCCACGTGGGCATTGACTCCGCCCAGGCCGAAGGCGCTAATTCCGGCCCGTCGCGGCTGATTGGCAGGCCACGGCTGCAGCCTGGTGTTGACCACAAACGGGGTGGCGGCGAAGTTGATGTGCGGATTCGCCGTTTCGAAATGCAAGCTTGCCGGAATGCTGCCATGCTTGAGCGACAGGATGGTTTTGATCAGCCCGGCTATGCCAGCGGCTGCTTCGAGATGGCCGATGTTGGTTTTAACTGAGCCAAGGTAGCAGGGCGGTTCGTCGGGCTGGCGTGGCCCAAAGATCGCCGCCAGGCCATCTATTTCGATCGGGTCGCCCAATGCCGTGCCCGTCCCATGGGCTTCGATGTACCCAACGCTCGCCGGATCCCAGCCCGCCGCCGCGTGGGCTCGGCGGATTGCTGCGGCTTGATTGCGGGCCTGCGGGATGGTGAGCCCGCTTGTACGCCCATTGTGGGTGACTGCCGAGCCTTTGATGATGGCATGGACCGTGTCGCCGTCAGCGAGCGCCTGCGCCAATGGTTTGATCAGCACCGCCCCCACGCCTTCACCTGACACAAACCCATCGGCGCGCTGATCGAAGGCTTTGCACCGTCCATCCGCTGAATACGCCCGCATCTGGCTCATGCTGAGGTAGTGATCGGCGCTGAGCAACAGGTTGACGCCGCCGACCAGCATCATGTCTGCTTCACCGTTGTGCAGACTGGAACACGCCATGTGCAGCGCGGTCAGCGCCGATGAGCAGAGCGTGTCGATACTCATCGACGGTCCGGTGAGGTTAAGGAAATAGGAGACGCGGTTGGCCAGCAGCGCATGGTTGTTCCCCAACGCCGCAAAATGATTGATCGCCAGTTCAGGGTTGTGGCGGTTGAGGATCTGCAGATAGTGGTTATATGAGCATCCGACAAACACCCCCGTGGTGGCGATCCCAGCGCCGGCATAGCCGGCATGCTCGAGCGTATGCCAGGCCGTTTGCAAAAACAAGCGCTGCTGCGGATCCATCAGGGCGGCTTCCTTGGGTGAAATGTTGAAGAAGCGGGCGTCGAAACAGTCAACATCCTCGATGTAGCCGCCCCAGCGCGAGTATGTTTTGCCCGTCGCGCCCGGGGTGGGGTCAAAATACGCCCGCCAGTCCCAGCGTGCGCCAGGCACATCGCCAACCGTGTCAGCGCCCCGACACAGCAGTTCCCAGAAGGCAGCGCTATCGGCGGCGCCTGGGAATCGACAGGCCATGCCGATGATGGCGATATCCTGCGATTGCGCTTCAACCGGCGCAGGCGCGCGGATTAAGTCCTGCGGCGTCGCCAGCACCGTGGGAGGCGTCGGTGAAGCCGCAGCCGCCAGCGCTGCCAGGCCATCGCCCTGGATCTGCCAAAGGTACGCGGCTAACTCACGAACCGATGGGTATTCGAAAAATAGCGTTGGGCCGATATCGATGCCGAGATCGCGTCGCAACCCGGCCGCGATCTCAACCGCCAGCAGTGAATCCAGCCCAATGTCGTGGAAACTACTGGCAGGCGGTAGGGTTTGGCCGGGAAGCTTGAGCGCTTCGATAATCCGGGCGGTCAGCCTGTCCTGAAGCCAGCGCTGGGCGGTGTTCGCCGCAAGGGGAGCGCCGCTGATCGGCTGGGGGGTGGGCCTGGCGCCGGTTTCGGGCACCGCAGGCTGGACGGCGACTGAGCGCCAGCCGGTAGCGGTGATCACCGCTTGCACGACTGGCGCAGAGCCCTCAAGCAGCACTGGTGCAACAATATTGACATCCGTAAAGCCCGCCATCGTCAGCACAGCCTGCCAGCCTGGCGAATCAAGCAACGGGTAATCGGCGCGGATAGCAGTGTCGGTAAACTTCCACCAGCCTTCTGTTAGCCCAAACGTCAGGTCAAGCCAGTCCTGGGGTTGGGTAAGCTCAACGATAACCATCCTCCCGCCCGGTGCCAGCAGCTGCCCAAGTCGGGCGACAACCTGCCCGATATCGGAGGTGGCGTGAATGACGTTGGCCGCCACAATGACGTCATAGCTCGCGGCATGCTGGCCTTGGGCAATCAGATCCGCCTCGAGGTCCAGGATGGCGTAGCGCATGCCCGGATGGGCGGCGTATTTGCGCTGGGCATCGCGCAGAAACCGTTGTGAAATATCGCTGAAGGTGTAGTCAGTTGCATCTGCAGCGAGTCGGTCCAGGATCGGCGTAGTGGTACCGCCGGTGCCCGCGCCAACCTCAAGGATGCGTAGGCGGTGCCCTGGCCGCTGAAGTCCGACGATGACTTCGGCCGCCAGGCCGTTGTAGGCGCGGGCGAAGGGTGATTGTGCATACATCTGGCCGGAAGGCTCAAGCGAACCTTTGGGGAACAGTAAACTCAAGGGGTCGCAATCCCCGGTTAGAACGGCGCCCAGCTCACTGCCGCACCGGCAAACAAGCCCGATTTCGCTGGCCAGCCCGGGATACTGCTCGGCCAGCGCTGTGGCCGCTGCATCAAGGTCCAGCTGAAATGTTAGATCGCGTAGCTCGTATCCGGTGGCGGTTTTTTGCAGCTTGCCCAACCGTTGGAGCAGCGTCAGCAGGCGGGCAAACACCTGCCGATGCTGTGGGGCAATCCGCAGCTGTTCGACCAAACCGGCCTGGGTGAAGCTGCTGTGCAGCAGGGGATGCAGGCCCATCACGACGAGGGCGTTGGCTACGTAAGCTCCGCAAAGCTGCGTCAGGGGCGCCGAGGCGCCAGCGAGGGCATCAAGGCCGTGCTCGGCGGCGAGCTGCGCCGCGCGCGCTTCCAATCCTGGCCCAGGTAGCTTTTTGGCAAATGCCGCCTGCGCCGCGCCGCTGCCCAGGGCGGCCTCAAGTCCGCCCAGCCCTTCGGCGATGGTGAATGGATAAATGCCACGGGCGCGGAGCAACGAAAGGTAGTGTTCGGTTGCGACAACGCCGGTTTCACCCCACAAACCCCAGTTGATGCTGAGCGCAGGCTGCCCCGTCCGCCGCAGACTGTGGGCTAGGCTATCCTGCACAGCATTTGCCGCCGCATGATTGGCCTGACCGGGCGAAGGTTCAAATGATGCCATGGAGGAGCAGATCACGAACTGCGCCAGATCAAGCTGGGCGACAGCCTGGCCCAGCGCCCAGGTGCCATGGACTTTCGGGCGCAGAACGCGGTCGAATCGCGCCGGATCCATGTTCCACAGCAGCGCATCGTCAAGCACTCCGGCGGCGTGGAATATGCCGTCAAGCCGCCCATGACGGTCAACAATCGCCGCCACCAGCGCGGCGATCTCCGTCGCATCAGCCACATCGCCCGCCACTGTCTCGACTACCGTACCCAGCGCGGCGACATCGCGGATGCCCTGCGCACGCTTTGGGTGGGCGTTGCTGTCCAGCGGGCTGCGATTGAGCAGGACCACAGTTGCTGCTCCCTGCCGGGCGATCCAGCGGGCGATCTCCAGGCCAATCCCGCCTTGCCCGCCGCTGATCAGGTACACACCATTCGGGCGCAGCGCGGTCGGCCCGGCCACGGGTGCTGGCGCCAGCGCCGCCACGAGCCGCTGTCCTTCGTGATAGATCGCCCAGCTTCCGCTGGCACGATGTGCAGCCTGCATCTCAGCCCACATGCGGGCGGCGTTCTGTTCCAGCGGGGCGGCATCCAGATCAACCGCAACCACTCGTGTCGCCGGATATTCCAGGGCCACCACGCGGCTCAGGCCCCACAGCGCGGCCTGGATTGGCGCGACTGGCCGTTCCTGAGCGTCATCGATCGCTTGCGCATAGCGCGTTGCCACACCTACGTGCGCGGGCAGGCCGCCCTGGCTGCCCAGAGCGCGCAGCACGCAAAGCAGGCTTTTTGCGCCCAGATCAAGCTGCTGGTCGATCTCCGCCGCGGTGGCAGGCCAGCCTGGCGGCAACGCACAGCTCCACAGATGGAGCAGGCCATCGATCCGCCGCTCCGCCAGCGCCGTCGCCAGGGCGGTGTAATCATCGGCGCGGGCTGGACCCAGGACAAACCCATCCGCCATTTCCTCGAATGCCGCACCGGCCTCAACCTTGACGACAGCGTCGCCTGCGGCGCGGATCTGGTCAATGAGTGCATCAGCAATGCCCTGCGAGTCGGCAAACACAAGCCATGTTCGAGGCGCCTGAGCTGGTTCTGGCGCTGGCAGGGCGCTGGGACGCCAGCATGGAATCTCCAGCCACTGGGCGCTGGGTACCGTCGGGCGCAGCTGGACAAGCTGGCGCAACCGCAGGCCGCGCAGGCGGAGCAGGACGCGCCCGGTTTCATCGAGGAGGGTCATATCGGCGCTTCGCACGGGACCCGGGCCAGAATCGGTCCGACGGCCATGGCAGAACACGCGGGACGGGAGCGGAGTCGCATCGGTTAGGCGGATGTCGTCGATGGCAAACGGAACAAATGTGTCGTCGCCGGGGGCGTCAAACAGCAGCGAAAGCGCCTGGAATGCCCCATCCAGCAGGGCAGGCGCCAGACGGTAGCCCGCCTGGTCTGGGGCGCCAATCTCCGCCAGAATCTCACGCTCGCCGCCCCAGGCATGGCGCACGGTACGAAAAGCCGGACCGTAGACCAGTCCACTGGCCGCAAAGTGCGCATACAGCGCATCAACAGCGCGATCCTGGGGACAACGGCGCCGCAACTCTGCCAGGTCGACGATTTCAGGCTGCCCGCTGTCAAACATCAACTCGCCAGCGGCATGGCGCACCCATTCACCAGCTGTCGACCGACTCATCACCTGCCCTGCCAGCTGTTGGTGATCATTGCGTGACAGCACAACCTGAACCAGGCCACAGGCATCGATGTCCAGCAGTTCGGTGAAAGTGATGTTGCCCAGGCCCATGGGTGGTTGGTCGGCAGAATGGGCGGCGGCAGCCAGGAGCATTTCGATCTGCGCCGCTCCCGGCAGAATCGCGGCGCCGCGCACCCGATGATCGCGTAGATCGCGATCATCGTTGGCTTCAAAGCGTCGTTGGAACACCGCGCCTTCGATCTGCGGCGCAACGATTTCTTGATCCAGGAGCGGGTGCAGTCGCGGGTGGGCCAGTGCTCGAGGCTGGCGCTCGGCGCGGCCGATTGGATACCGCGCACGCTCAAATGGATACGGCGGCAGCGCCACAATCGAGCGCTGGTAATCAGCATCAATCGCTCGCCAGTCAAGGCTGAAGCCGCGGGTGAACAGTTGACCCAGGGTCGCCATCAGCATCTGCCAGTCAGGCTGGTAGGGGCTGGAAAGCGACGCCAGGATTAATCCGTCGGCATCAGCGGGCACGATCCGCTTGATTGTGTTGGCCAGCGTTGGGCGCGGGCCAATTTCGAGGAAAATGCGATACTGCTGTTGCAGCAGGCACTCAATGCTCCGCTGAAACTGGACTGGCTCGAGCAAGTGTTGCACCCAGTAGTCCGGCCCAAGCTGGTCGGCGGCGGCGATCGATCCGGTCAGGTTGGCTACCAGCGGAATCTGCGGCGGATGATGCTGGATCTCCCGGGCCAGGGCAGCGAACTCGTCGGCAATCGGCAGCATGGCTGGCGAATGAAAGGCGTTGGCGATCGGCAGGGTTCGGTACGAGATTTCCGCCCTGGTCAGATTGTCGGTCAGTGTTTCCAAGGCCGGTTTCGCACCGGTCACAATCACCAGGCTCGGGCTGTTGTAGCTGGCCACGGAAATTGCCCCATTGAACGGCGCCAGCTGCCCATGAACCACCTCCGCCGAGGCCATTACCGCCAGCATCGCCCCATCTTTTGGCAGGCGTTCGACACATTTGGCACGGTACGTCACCAGCTTGAGGCCATCCTCCAGTGACAAAACCCCGGCAATGCAGGCGGCCACGTATTCGCCCATGCTATGGCCCAGCACCGCCGCGGGGCGCACGTTCCACGCCATCCACATCTGTGCCAGGGCGTACTCAAAAGCAAACAGCGCTGGCTGGAGCGCCCACATGGCTTCAGGC
>JACCRK010000229.1 GCA_013813565.1 Herpetosiphonaceae bacterium | reverse complement strand
GCACAGCGGTGTGGGGCAGCACAATCACCGGCAGCGTCCGGTCGAGCTGGCGCAGGCTGGCGGTGTCCAGATGGTCGTAGTGGGCGTGCGAGAGCAAAATCCCATCGAGCCGCCCGAGCGTGGCGGGCGGGACCGGAAAGGGCTTGTAGCGCTGGCCAAACCCCATAATCCCGCCGAAGATTGGGTCGGTCAGCAGGCGCAGCCCGGCCAGCTCGATCAAGTTCGTGGCGTGGCCAAGGTAGGTTACCTGGTTGGGCGCTGCGTCCATCAGACCACGAACTTTCCATCTTTGGCGAACAGCACGCCATCCACAAACACCTCGCCGCCCTGGCGCAGGTCGCAGACCATATCCCAGTGCAGGGCCGACTCATTCAGGCCGCCGGTCTCCGGGTAGGCCGCGCCGAGCGCCATATGCACGGTGCCGCCCATCTTCTCGTCAAACAGGATGTTTTTGGTGTACTGCTGGACATTCGGGTTGTTGCCAAAGGCAAACTCGCCCAGCCGCCGGGCGCCATCGTCCAGGTTCAGCATCTGCTCAAGATAGTCCTGGCCGCTCTTGGCGGTAGCCTGGACCACCCGGCCATCCTCGAAGGTCAGGCGCACATCTTCGACCTCGCGGCCGCCAAACACCGCCGGGAATGAGAAGCGCACGGCGCCATTGACCTTGGTCTCCTCTGGGCCGGTAAAGAATTCGCCGTCGGGGAAGTTGCTGTCGCCGGCACAGTTGATGAAGATGCGATCGGCGATCCCCAGGGTGAGATCGGTGCCCTCGCCCAGCAGGCGCACCTCGCGCTTGCCTTTGAGGTAGCCGATCAGCTTTTCCTGCTCGGCGTGGAGCGCCCGCCAGCGGGCCACCGGGTCGGGATCGTTGAGGAAACAGGTGTTGTAGACAAAATCTTCGTAGTCGGCCAGGCTCATGTTGGCATCCTGGGCCAGCGCATCGGTAGGAAATAGGGTTACACACCAGCGCAGATCGCCGCTGGCCGAGCGGCGCATCATCGTCCCCATCAGCTCGCGACGGGACGCCTGGGCAATTGCCTGGCGCGCCGGGTCGACCCCGGAGAGCTCGCGGGTGTTGGTGGTGGCATCGATCGAAATGCGCACATCGGCCTGCTCGTTGCCGATCCGATCAAACGGCGAGATCCAGCGCAGTTGCTCATCGGAGCCGTACTTGAGCTTCAGGCGGGCCAGCCCCGGCAGGGTGATACTGGTGCTGGGGTGGGCGCCGACCGCGAGGATCGACCGATACAGCTCCTCGATCAGTGGCGCTGCGCTTGGTTGGGTGTTGATCACCACGAACTCACCAGCTTTAATGTTTAACGAATAGTTGACCAGCGTATCGGCCAGCTTGGCAACTCGGGGGTCAGACATAGATGCTCCTTTTGCAATAAACGACCTGTCGCGGGGTTGGGCAGGGCAAGAAGATTGACAGCGCCAGGGCGGTGAGACGAAGCGTGGCTCCGTCCCGCCGCTCCACAATTACTTGATCAGCGCTTCCAGCTGGTCCTGCCAGCCATCAAAGGCATTCATCGCCCGCTGCACCGGCTCGGGAGTGGTCATGTCAACCCCGGCGCCTTTGAGCAGCTCAATCGATGACTTGGACGAGCCGCCACGTAGGAAGTTGATATACTGTTCGGCAGCGCCGTTGCCCTCGTGCAGGATTTTGTCGGCCAGCGCCAGGGCTGCTGAGATCCCGGTCGAGTATTGGTAGACATAAAACGAGCGATAGAAATGGGGGATGCGCGCCCACTCAATCTCCAGCTCGTCATCAATCACCAGCTCGGGGCCATAGTAGCGCTCGACCAGGCCACGGTAGAGATTGCTAAGATTGTCGGCGGTCAGCGCCTCGCCGGACTCCGCCATCCGGTGGGCCTCCAGCTCAAACTCAGCGAACAGGGTCTGGCGCAAGAGCGTGCCACGCACATCATCAAGCTGCTGCGTGATCAGCTGAAAGCGCAGCGTTGGGTCGGCGGTGGTTTTGAGCATATGCTCAACCAGCAGCGCTTCGTTGAGGGTCGAGGCGACCTCGGCCACAAACAGCGTGTAGTGGCCATAGACGTAGGGCTGGGTCTGGCGCGTAAAATACGAGTGCATGGAGTGGCCCAGCTCGTGGGCCAGGGTAAACATGCTGTTCAGATTATTTTGATAGTTCATCAGGACGAAGGGCTGTGAGGTATAGGCGCCCCACGAATAGGCCCCCGAGCGTTTGCCCTTGTTCTCGTAGCGGTCGATCCAGCGCGACTCTAGCCCACCGCCCAGCACGCCGCCGTACTCAGCGCCAAGCGGCGTGATGCTTTGCATCACCAGCGAGGCGGCCTCCTCAAACGAGATCTTGGGCGGCGGCGCGGTCGTCAGCGGGGTGTAGAGGTCGTAGGTGTGCAGCTCTTCAACATTTAATAATTTCTTGCGCAGGCGCAGATAGCGGTGCAGCTTGGGCAAATTCGCGTTGACTGTTGAGACGAGATTCTCGTAGACTGCCAGCGGAATGTCGTGCGGCTTGAGCCGGGCCTCGATCGATGAGCTGTAGCCGTGGGCGCGGGCATAGAAAATATTGGCGCGCACACTGGCCGCGTAGGTGGCCGCCAGCGTATTGCGATACTGCTTGTAGGTATTGTGGTAGCCCAGAAACGCCTCGCGGCGCACTCGCCGATCCTGACTCTCCAGCAGCGGAATGTAGCGCCCGTGGGTGATTTCAATCGGCTGGCCTTTTTCATCATCAATCGTGGGGAACTTAAGGTCAGCGTCGGTAAACATACCGTAGATGGCGCTAGGGCCGCGGGTGGCCTCGCTGGCCTGGGCCAGCAGCTCCTCGATCTCGGCCGAGCGAATGTGCGGCCGCATGCGAATCAGCTCTTCGATAGTGCGGGTGTAGATGGCCAGCTTTGGCTCGGCGGCCAGATATCCACGGAGCTGGGTGTCCGACAACATCAGCAGCTCAGGGTCGATCCAGGCGGTGGTCGTGCCAACCTGGGCGATCAGGGTGCTGGCGCGCTCATCCATAGCCTGGTAGTGGGCGTTGGCGGTATCTTCATCGGCGCGGAGCGAGGCGTACACCAGCACCTGCTCGGCCAGCTTGCTCAAGGTTTCCTGCTGCTCGAATACGGTCAAAAGCACGGCTGGCCCCTGGTGGAGAGTTCCCTGCAGCGCTTGCAGGCCCGGCAACAGCTCGGTGACACGGGCAAAATCAGCTTCCCAGGCTGTATCATCAGCATATAGGCTGGTGATATCCCAGGTGTCTTCGGTGTTTACAGCGGAACGACTTGGTAACTCGTGGGCGATCATGGTCATAACAGGCTCTCCAAATAATGTCAATGGGGCTATGCTCATTGTAGCATAAGGTTCTGGCGATCCATCTGGTTGTCATGTCGCAAAGCGCCGCTTGAATCTAACTCAATGTTGATTTGCCGGCCGACCGGCTGATTGTGCTACAAAACTGCGCTACTTTTTACTGATTTTAATAAGTATCGCGTGTATAGTAAAACTACCAAATAGTAAAACTACCAATGGGCCACCTGAATTACCGGCCGATCCGCGGCCGCTACACCCAGATGATTGGGCTGATTCACGACCAATGGGCACTGCCAAAAACCCGAAAGAGTAGTACAGTACATGGTGCGGTTCGCTGCCAATGCGCCGCCGACCAATCACCACTCAACCTTTATCTCTCCAACGATCGTCTTGCATTCACGGAGTAGCACCATGATTATTGCCCAGAACTTAAGTAAAAACTTTGGCGATTTCTGCGCCGTCAAAAGTGTCTCGCTGGAGGTGCAGCCCGGCGAGGTGCTGGCCCTGCTGGGGCCGAATGGCGCCGGCAAGACCACTACCATTCGGATGCTCGCCTCGATTCTTAAGCCGACCAGCGGCACAGCCACGGTCGACGGCCTTGATGTCGTGACCCAGGCCCGCGAGGTGCGCCACGCGGTTGGCTTGCTGACCGAGTTTCCTGGCCTCTACCACCGTATGAAATCGCTGGAGTACCTGTTGTTTTTTGGGCGACTGCAGGGCATGGGCGATCGGGCCTGCGTTGAGCGGGCGACGCTGCTGCTACAGCAGTTCGGGCTGTGGGAGGCCCGCGAGAAGCGGATCGATGGCTACTCCAAAGGCATGAAACAGAAGCTGGCCCTGATCCGGGCGATGATCCACGATCCCAATATCCTCTACCTTGATGAGCCAACTACGGCCATGGACCCCCACTCGGCCCGAACGGTGCGCGATGCGATCGACGGGCTGCGCTCGGCGCAGCGCTCGATCATTCTGTGCACCCACAATCTGCCCGAGGCCGAGACGCTGGCCGACCGAATTGCGATTGTCCACGATGGTGGAATCCTGGTCCAGGGCACGATCAGCCAGCTCAGCCAGCAGCTGATGGGCGCGCCGCTGTGGGAGGTGCGCCTGGCCC
This sequence comes from Herpetosiphonaceae bacterium, assembly GCA_013813565.1. Taxonomy (GTDB): domain Bacteria; phylum Chloroflexota; class Chloroflexia; order Chloroflexales; family Herpetosiphonaceae; genus JACCRK01. Next base: position 2,862 of record JACCRK010000229.1, on the reverse strand, counting down.
ACCCTCGCCCCGACCTGACGGCACGCCTGGCCGATCTAATCGCGGTTGAGCAGAGCGGCGCCGACTGGCTGCAGTATCGCACCCACGACCCGGTTCAGCTCAACCCACGCCTGCTGACGCGACTGCTGGAGCTTGACATTCCGCTGCTCTCGATCAGCCCGGTGCAGCGCTCGCTGGAGGATGTCTACCTGACGATTGTTGGCCAGACCCACCACGAGCGGCTCGGCGGCGCGGCGCTGGCGCTGCCCCAGCCGATCGAAGATCTGATCGAGGTCGCCTGATGCGGCACATATCTGCCTCTGTCCGCCGGCTCTGCATTCCTGAACTGGAGGTTGCCTGATGGCTGCATCGTCCCTGACCACCATCACCCGGCGCGACGTGCGCGACGCCTTTAGTGACTGGCGCACGGTGATTCCGCTGATTGTGCTCTCGCTGTTCCTGCCGCTTATTCTGCGCACCGGCATTCGGATTGCCAGCGACTTTCTGGATGAGGAGACGCTGACCCGCAGCCTGATTCCGCTGGGCCTGCTGATCACCGGCTTTCTGCCGGCCTCGTTTTCACTGATCGGGCCGCTGGAGACCTTTGTTGGCGAGCGCGAGCGCAACACGCTGGAGGCGCTGCTGTCGGCGCCAATCAGCGACCGCGGGCTGTACATGGGCAAGTTCGTGGCCGCGCTGACGCCGCCGCTGCTCTCCAGCGGGCTGGCGATGCTGATGTATAGCGTGGCGACCAAGCTGGCGCGCCAGGATCTGGCGGCCTACCTGACGCTGCCCTGGATCGCCGCCATTGTGGTGATGATCCTGATCAAAAGTGTGGCGATGGTCGCGGCGGCGGTCTATATCTCGTCGAAGGCGACCAGCATCCGCTCGGCCAACCTGCTGGCCAGCTTCGTCCTGATTCCGATGACGGTGGTGGTGCAGGTCGAGGCGCTGATGGTGATCAACAACAATCTGCTGGTTGTGGCGCTGATCAACGTGGCGCTGATCGGGGTAGCCGGGGCGTTTTTGCTCCAGGGGATGCGCTCGTTCAACCGCGAGGAGATTCTGGCCCGCGAGCATCGCGGCGTGGCCAACGAGGGCCAGGCGCTGCGCGGGCAGCTGAGCGATCGGCGCTACGGCCCCATGATCACCATCGCCCGCCGCGAGGTGACCGACACGCTGACCGACTGGCGTATTCTGACGCCGATAGCCGTGCTGACGCTGCTAGTGCCGATTATGGCCTTTGGCGGGGTGGTTTTCGCCTACCACAACCTGCCCGACCCAGTCGGCGTTATTCGACTGATGCCGTTTATTCTGCTGCTGGTTGGCTTTCTGCCAGCCTCGTTTTCGCTGATTGTGGCCCTGGAGGTGTTTGTTGGCGAGAAAGAGCGTGGCTCGCTTGAGTCGCTTTTCTCGATGCCGATCAGCGACGGGCAGCTGTATCGGGGCAAGCTGCTGGCGGCGTTTCTGCCACCGGTCAGCGCGGGCCTGATCGCGCTGTTGCTCTTCTATGGTGGGCTGGCGATCTTTGGCAACGCTGCGCTGCTTGAGCCAATCACCCTGGCGATTTTTGGCGAGATGCTGTTTGTCAGCACGATGCAGGCGCTGGCGATGGTCGCGGCGGCGGTGGTGATCTCGTCGCACACCAGCTCGGTACGGGTAGCTAACCTGCTGGCCAGCTTTATCCTGGTGCCAATCACCATCCTGATCCAGCTTGAGGCCATCCTGATTATTGGCGAGCGCTACGATGTGACCCGCATGGTTGGGCTGGCGATGCTGATGCTGGCGCTGGTGCTGGCCCGCAGCGGCATGGGCAGCTTCAACCGCGAGTCGATTCTTTCCCGCGAGCATCTCTCGCTGAACTGGGGCGCCATCTGGGGCGCCTTTGCGGCGTTTTTTCGCGAGATCCGCCCGGCCGGCGTCGACCCGGACAAGCTTGCCCCACAGCTTTCGGTGCGGCGCTTCTACCGCGAGGAGCTGCCGGTGGTGTGGCGGGAGATTCGCCTGGCGCTGCTGCTGGTCAGCGGCGCGGTCCTGGCGGCGGTGGTGGTTGGCAGCTTCTTTGTGCCCTCCTCAGATCGTGATCGCGAGCTGATGAATGTGCTGGTGCCAACCCAGAACATCGGCCAGCTCAACGAGGTGCCATCGTTTCTGGCGATCTTCGCCCGGAACAGCCGCAATATCTTTCTGAACGGCATCTTTGCCGTCTTTACCTTTGGCCTGAGCACGCTGCTGGTGCCGCTGATCGCCTTTTTCAGCGTGTCGTATGGCGCAACCTGGGCCGCCAATAACGCGGCGACTGGCGGCGGGCTGGGGTTTGTGCTGGGGTACGTCCTGCCCCACGGCCTGATTGAGCTACCGGCCGCCATGCTGGCGGCGGCGCTGGGCCTGCGCATCGCCGCGTCATACGTCAAGGTTCCGCCAACCTACAGCGTCGGCCGCCATCTGCTGTGGGCGCTGGCGGTGTATCTCAAGATGTTTGTCTTCGTGATTCTGCCGCTCTTGCTGCTGGCATCGATCATCGAGGTCACTATCACACCGGCGGTGTTTCGGGCGGTGTATGGCGGCTAGGTCGCCGTTGGCTGAGCCGGTCGAAGCCCCCTTCGGCAGGCTCAGGGACTACCGGTAGCTAATCGACCTGTCGCCCCATCAGCAGCTCGTCGTGGTACACGCCATTCTCGAAGATGACCGCTGGCTCGACGCCGTAGACGCGAAAGCCACAGCGGACATAGCAGCGGATTGCGCTGGCGTTGCTGGTGATCACCGCCACCCTGGCCCGCAGCACGCCGTGCTCCCTGGCCCAGCCCAGACACAGCTCGATCAGGCCATCGGTGATGCGCTGCCCACGCCATTCGGCGCGGACATACACGCTGACAACCGTGG
>JACCRK010000234.1 GCA_013813565.1 Herpetosiphonaceae bacterium | reverse complement strand
GTCCGGCTGGTGGCGCGCCACAGCAACAAGGTGTTTGATGTCAGCGGCTCCGGCACCGCCGACGGCACCAATATTCAGCAGTGGACCTGGAACGGCTCCAACGCCCAGCGGTTCACGATTTCAAACTAATCGGCGGCAGAAGCCGACTTGATCGACGCCTGGGGCAGCGCCAACGCTGCCCCAGGCCGGCGCACGAGAGGGTAGGAACTTCCAGCGAACGTTGAACTTTGACAGGAAAGGATCCAGAACAATGCTATCGAAACATTGGCGTTTCTCACACCGTCGACGGTTTTCATTGACTATCAGCATGCTTGTCCTCATTGTCACGATTGCGACCAATTTCCGGGCGGTGACACAGCCACAGCCGGCCTACGCCGCCTCGTTTCCCGTTGGCCTGGGCAGCTACACCGATATCTTGCCGCCAGGCGGCTCGCTGCCCGCCAACTCAAACGGCGCGCCGGTCAGCCCAAAGATCACCGGCAATGTTAGCGGGGCCATCCCGACCAACGACTGGTGGTCCTCGCTGGTATTCCAGCGCTACCCTGGCAATCCCTACTCGGAGAACATGTTCGCCCACCCGCTGGCCTTCCACGCCAAAGCCAACGGCCTGGGGACCACCTACCCCAACGCGCTTGACATCACGCCGGACGGGCGCAAGTACCAGTACACCTACACCGAAGACTTCACCCTTGGCGTGGTCGGCCTGAACGCACCCGACACCAAGGTTGACGGCTTCTCCGACTGGACCGTCACGGCGGCCTGGAGCGATGGGGCCCGCAGCCTGAAAACGACGATCGGCCACGGCCTCCCCTATGTCTACGCCACCAAGAGCGGCGGCGACGCCCAGATCGTCTTCAACGGCGCGCCGACGATCTGGTCAAATAGCAACGGCGTGATCGGCGCCTCAATCCGCGGCCGCGACTATGGTATCTTCGCGCCCAGCGGCTCGACCTGGACGGTCAGCGGCAGCACCCTGACTTCGAATCTGAACGGCCGCGACTTTTTCTCGGTCGCCGCGCTGCCCAACAACAGCGCCGCCACGCTCAGCGACTACCGCGCCCATGCGTTTGCCTTTGTCACCGGCACGCGGGTCAGCTGGAGCTACGATGCCGCCACGGCCAATCTCACCACGACCTACAATGTCACTACGATTGCCCGCGAAGGCACCGAGACTCGCCCGCTGCTGGCGCTCTACCGCCATCAGTGGCTCAACAGCGCCGCGCCGAACACCAGCTACACCTACGTCTCGCCCCGCGGCCAGATGAAAGTGATCCGCGGCAGCTCGTTCAGCACCGCGATGCGCTTCAACGGCGTGCTGCCGGCGCTGCCGGATGCCGGCACCTACAATCGCACGACGCTCTATAATTATGTCAATGAAGTTTACCTTAGCCCCGATCTGATCCCGCCCTCATCGACCGATACCTACTGGGCCGGCAAAGCGCTGGGCCGGCTAGCGATGCTGACACGGATCGCCGACCAGGTCGGCCACCCCCAGGCCCGCGACCGCTTCCTGGGCGCCATGAAGACCGAGCTTCAGAAGTGGCTGAGCGCCCCCAACGGCAAAACCAGCTCGCTGTTCTACTACAACCAGACGTGGGGACTCCTGACCGGCTACCCGGCCAGCTACGGCTCGGACAGCGAGATCAACGACCACCACTTCCACTGGAGCTACTACATCATGGCGGCGGCCACAATCGCCCAATACGACCCGAACTGGGCCAGCGACAGCAACTGGGGCGGCATGATCAAGCTGCTGATCAAAGATGCCGCCAACTGGGACGCCACCGACACGCGCTTCCCGCGGCTGCGCAACTTCGACCCCTACGCCGGCCACGGCTGGGCCTCGGGCCACCAGGGCTTCGCGGCGGGCAACAACAACGAGTCGTCGTCCGAGGCGATGAACTTCAACACGGCGCTGATCCTGTGGGGCGCCGCCACCAACGACAACACCATCCGCGACCTGGGCATCTATCTCTACACCAACGAGGCCCGGGCGATCGAAGAGTACTGGTTTGATGCCCAGAACACCACCTTCCCGGCCAGCTACGGCCACACCACGGTCGGCATGGTCTGGGGTGATGGCGGATCGTACTCGACCTGGTGGACCGCCAACCCCGAGGAGATCCACGGCATCAACTTCCTGCCGATCACCGGCGGCTCGCTGTACCTCGGCCGCAACCCCGGCTACATCAACACCAACTACAACGAGCTGCGGGCAGGCAACGGCGGCGAAGAGCAGGAGTGGCGCGACATCATCTGGTCGTTCCAGGCGCTGAGCGATCCGGGCGCGGCGATCGCCAAGTTCAACGCCAACTCCGGCTACACGCCTGAGGCCGGCGACAGCAAGGCCCACACCTACCACTGGCTGCACAACCTGAATGCGCTAGGACACCTTGACACCACGATCACGGCCAACATTCCGACCTACGCCGTGTTCAACAAGGCCGGCACCCGCACCTACGTGGCCTACAACCCCGGCGCCAGCGCGATCACGGTCAGCTTCTCCAACGGCATTACGCTGAACGTCCCGGCGCGCACGCTGGTCAGCGGCAATGGCAGCGTCGGCCCAACCCCGACCCCAGTGCCACCAACGGCCACGCCGATCAACCCGACGGCCACGCCGATCAACCCGACCGCGACCCCGGTGCCGCCAACTGCGACACCAACGCCGCCACCGCCGGCTGGCGACGCCTATTTCACGCTGGTCAACCGCCACAGCAACAAGTGTCTGGATGTCAACGCCGGCTCGACGGCTGACGGGGCCAAGGTCCAGCAGTGGCCCTGCAACGGCGCTACCGCCCAGCAGTGGCGGCTCAAGCCAATGGGCAACGGCTCGTATCAGCTGGTGGCACGGCCGAGCGGCAAGTGCGCCGATATCGTTGGCGGCTCGACCGCCGACGGCGCGCTGGTCCACCAGTGGGGCTGCGGCACCGGCACCAACCAGCAGTGGACGCTGGAGACCGTCGCCGAGGGCTGGGTCCGTCTGATCAACCGCAACAGCGGCAAGGCGCTGTCGATCACCAATGGCTCGACCGCCGATGGCGCCCAGGCCCACCAGTGGCCGTGGCTAAACAACGCCGACCAGCAGTGGCGGCTGGCCCCGGTGGGCGCGGTCACCCTGGTCAACAAAAACAGCAGCAAGTGCGCCGATGTGGCCGGTGGCGCCACTGGCGAGGGAGTCAACATCCAGCAGTGGACGTGCAACGGCTCCAGCGCCCAGAAGTGGACCTTCCAGCACGCCGACAACGGCTGGTACAGCGTCATCAGCCAGGTCAGCAACAAGGCGATTGAGGTCAACGGCGGCACCGCTGATGGCACCAATATCCGCCAGTGGAGCGCCAACGGCTGCGCCTGCCAGCACTGGCGCATCGAGACCCTGGGCGACGGCTCGTTCCGGCTGGTAGTTCGCCACAGCAACAAGGTATTCGATGTCGCCGGCTCCGGCACCGCCGACGGCACCAACATCCAGCAGTGGACCTGGAACAGCTCCAACGCCCAGCGGTTCTTCATCCGCTAGCCCACCATCGAGGAGACAGCAACGCGCCCGGATCGGTTATCGATCCGGGCGCGTTTGAATCTGCGGTATTCAATTGATGACAAGCATCACAGCGAATTGACGGCCTCGATCAGCGACTCGGGGGCCTCCCAGTTGAGCAGGTGGCCCTTGTTTTGAACCCAGATTGTGCGGGCGTTGGCGATCGAAGATCCCAGGCTTTGCGAGTGCCAGACCGGGGTGGTCTGATCTTTTGTGCCACACACCACCACGCACGGCAGCTTAATCTCCCCCAGCCGCGGATAGTAGTTCTCCTGGGCCAGCATTGCCAGCAGCGGCACCAGGGTTTGGTGTTTCTGGGCCAGAAACACCTTAAGAAAGGCCTGCATCACCGCCGGGGAAGGATCATCGCCGCACACCGAGCGGGCGAACAGCCAGCCGTAGGTCTCCGAGGCGGCAATTTTCTGAATCAGGCCCAATTTCATAAGCGGAATCTGCAGCCCATTCTGCGGGGCGCCGCGCATGACGTCGCCAGCCAGCGAGGCGAACAGCACCAGCCCGCGCAGGCGCTGCTGCACCACCTCGGGATACTTGAGCGCAAACCCCAGCGCCAGAAAGCCACCCATCGAGTGACCCACGAGAATCCCCTGCTCCACGGCAAAGTGATCGAGCACCGCTTTGTAGTCATCGGCCAGCGCCGCCGCGCTCAGCCCCGCGCTGCCGATCGTGGATTTACCATGGCCGCGCTGGTCGAAGGCGATCAGATTATAGCCCTCGTCATGCAGGAGCTGCCAGATGACGTTCCACTCCCGCAGCGAGGCGCAAAAGCCGTGGGCCAGCACAACCGTTGGGCCGGAGCCAGGCGCCGCGAGCGTGCGAATGCGGGTGCCATCTGGCTGGGTTAGCACGACCTCTTCGCCGACTGGCTCAAGCTCTAGCTGCGCCAGCGGGTAGCGATCAGCATTTTTGCGGAGCCGGGCCACGGACTGTTTGGTGGCAAGATGGATGGCGGCGAGAGCTAAGAGGCTCAGGGCGGCGATTTGGCGCTTCATGGCAGATCCTTCCTTCAAGCTTGGCGACGTTCAGCGAGTGGATGGGGCCGGAGCCTGCGGCTTATCCTATCAGACCCAGAACCACCAGCAGCGCACCGAGCACGCCGGTGCCAGCGGCGGCAAAATAGAGGTTGCGCGAGGTGGCGGCGGCCGAGTTGGCCAGCTCACGCTCGGTGCGGCGGCTGATCATAAAACGGCCCTGGTTCTTGGGGTGGACGGTGATCGCCGGCTGGCCATTGTAGTCGCTGGCACAGCCGAGCACATAGACGCGAATACCCGTCTCTAGCACCTGCTCGGTCGCCCGGTAGCCCAGGGTCTGGCGGCCGGTGCCTGAGCCGGCTGGAATAGTGATGTTGAACAGGCCAAAGTCCACCTGTTTGCCTTTGGTCCCGGCCGCGGCGGGCTGATACTGCTCCTTGGTCTGGACCAGATCCAGCTCGGCCTGCTCGGGGTGGACCAGCACCCGGCCGGTGTCGTCGCGAATCCAGAAATCGACTTTGTTCTCGTTGGTCTCCATCGTCTCGCTGCCGCGCTGCACCCGCGTCGTCTTGCGGCCCTCCGCATCGGTGTCGGTGACTTTTTCCTCGTACTCGCGCTGGACGGTCACGGTGTAGGCGACACACGGCGTGCCCGACAGCGGGGCCTTGAGAGGTGCGTCACACTCGATGAGTCCCTCGATATCGCAGGTTTCGGCCAGCGCCTCGCGGCCCAACGTGCTGACAACCCTGCTATGCAGATCGGCTAGCATCCGGCTGGTGAAGGTGTCGGCGGCGTTGAGGTCGTCAAGCTTCTTAACCTGGCTGCGAGCGATGAAGTAGCAAATCACGGCGATGATCAGCAGAATGATGCCACCAATTAACATACGGGTATCCTCCTAGCAAACAAAAGGCGTATTGGAGTGAAAGAATAGTGTGGCGCAAGAACCAATCGGCGATTGCTATGGATCTCGACCTGTGGATCGGCAAAGCCCAGGCTAGGTCTCGTTGTTGGACGCGACAATCTGCTGAACTCGCCCGACCTGTCCATCAGCCAGCCGCACCTTGATGCCGTGCGGGTGATTTGGTGATTTCGTCAAAATATCTTTGACGGTGCCATAGGTGAGCGTGCCAGTGCGCTGATGTTGCTTCAGCACAACTGCCACGCGCAGCCCTGGGCGGATAGCGCTGCGCAAGTTTCCGTTCATGGTGCTCCCGCTACAAGATGTCTGTGTCGGGTCATTTTAGGAGCCTGACCAGCTGTTGTCAATCCAGTCGAAGCCTGCGGCAGCCCACAAAAAGGCCCCCGACGTATCTACGTCGAGGGCCTGGAGGTGGAGCTAGTGGCGAATTATTGGTTGCGGGATTTCTTCAGCTCTTCCACGCGAGACGACAGCTGGGCAATTTTGTCGCTCAGCTCATCAATATCGCGCTTGGAGGGGATGTTCATGCGGTTCAGCACCTGCTCCAGGCGGGTCTCGACACGGGCTTCGGCCTCGTCGCTGGCAACTTCAACATCGCGTTTGCGGCGTGACATCACGTCGCTGATCATCGATTTGGCATCGCGCTCGGCGATCTCGCCACGATCAACCATGCGATTCACGAACTGCTCCATCTCGTCGCGGGTCATTGCCACCGCACCAACGGCAGCCAACATCAGCCGGCGAACACCATCTACCAGCGGGGCGGTGCGTTCGCTGACATCATCTTTGATCTCGTTCAGTTTGACTTCAATTTCGTCGGTCATAGCAGGACTCCTTATAGTGTGCAACGCAGCGGCTGTGCTGCGAGATTAGTATAACAAAAGGATGGCAGGCTGAACATAGAACACCGAGCTGGCAATGTTCTATGTTCAGCGTGATGTTTAGCCGACGACGTTGGCGCTGCGGACGGCTTCGATCCGGCGCTCAACTTCGCGCTGCACGGTGACGCGCTTGGCGTGGGTCGATTCGTAGAGTTTGACGTGATGCAGTCCAGCCAGGCCCAGACCTTCGAGCTTGGCCACAACTTCTTCGGCCCGGAGAACATCGTAGCCAATGAATGGCTCGCGAATTTCGCCGTTCTCGCTCAGGCGGTCGGCAAACTGGCGCTCGACTTCGCGCAGCACGGTGACGCGCTTGGCGTTGGCGGCTTCGTACAGCTCAACAGCATACAGGTCTTGTAGGTGCAGCGATGGCAGCACAGCGTTGATCTCTTCGGCGGTCAGCGTAGCATAGTTATGGATTGGAAACTCAACCGTGGTCGTCTCACCAGCATTCAGATCGTGCAGCTGCGTGTTGAGCTGGGCAATCCGGGCGTCCAGCACGCGCAGGTCGCGGCGGGTTGGAATGTTGAAGGCGGATACAACGTCGGTCAGGCGCTGCTCGATGTTCTGCTCGGCCTCCTGCACATCGTGCTGCAGCTCGCGCTGCTCACGGCGGAAGCGGGTATTCAGCTTCTTCAGATCTTTGCGGGTGGCCTGGGCAACCTTTTCGCCGCGACGGACGAATTTGTTGAAGGTGCTTTCAGTGGTATCAACAGCCATCCCGGCCGCGCCCAGGCTAACCAGCCACGAGCGGCGGACAAGCGTGCGAGCATTTTTGATCTGGCCTTCGGTCGTATCGACAATCTGGCGAACGATAGTCATTGTAGACCTCCTTAGTGTTGGCACAGGCTGTGCCGATGTGAATTTATCTTACGAATTGTGTATATGACGCGTTGCGTTATGTGTAATATAACACAGTGCGTCATAGATGTCAAGCCTTGACGTAACCCAACTATCTCGCCTATAATCCGCCTCAGCGCGACGATGCACGCCCTAAAAAACCTCGTCACGCCTTGTGACCCCCGCTCTCACCGCTGCCCCATTTTTAACTATACAAGGAGCCTAGCAATGACCATCTTCAAAGACGCTGAGGAAATGAAAAAGTACCTGGGCGCGCTCTACGATGAGGCCAAATGCGACCCTGAAATTGCTCCCAAGATCAAACAGTCGGGCCTAAGCATTCAGTACCGCTACGAAGATCCCCAGGGCATCGCCACCATTCTGGCCGACCGCCCACCGACCCAGCCAGACGCCTACTTCGACGTGGTCTGGGGCGAGATCGAGGGATTGAAGCCTGATGTCACGATGTCGATGAAGGCCGACATCGCCCACCAGTTCTGGCATGGCACGATCAACTTGATGGCCGCGCTGACCCGCCGTCAGATCATCGCCA
>JACCRK010000157.1 GCA_013813565.1 Herpetosiphonaceae bacterium | reverse complement strand
AACATGGGTTCTGGCTCCTTCTTGGTGATCGAGCTTTGCGCTTAGGGTGAATCATTGTGGTGGGATGCGCTTCACGCAGGCCACGTCAATCATTGATCATCAAATAGGAGCCAGAACCCTAACATGGCTCTAAAATGCCATTCCCAGGAGTATACACTGAGGAACTCTCAAACGCTTCATCAATATTCTAGAAAATAGACCAGCGGGTGCGACCTAGCCAACCGCCAGAGCGTCGCGCTCCTCCTCGGGCTCGCGGTGAAACGAGGGCAGGGCCGGGGCGGTGCGGAACGATAGCTTGAGCAAGATTGGCGTGACCAGCGTGGTTGCCAGCACCACGGCGACGGTCAACGAGAAGACATCGGCGCCGACAATGCCCTGCTGCATACCGATCGCCGCCACAATCAGGCCAACCTCGCCGCGTGAGACCATGCCGGCGCCAACCTGGAGCGACTCCCGTTTGCTCAGTCCCGCAATCCGGGCGCCGAGGCCACAGCCAACGACTTTGGTTACGACGGCAACTGCACATAAGATCAGCGCCAGTGGCAGATAGGCGCCGCTGAGCGAGCCGAGGTCGGTGTTGAGTCCGATGCTAATGAAGAAGATCGGCACCAGCAGGGCGTAGGTGAAGCTGGAGACCGAGCGGTCGATCTCTGCGCGGATCTCGGTATGGCCAAGCAGAATGCCCGCCATAAACGCCCCGGTAATCGCCGCCAGGCTGCCGATTTCCTCGGCGCCAAAGGCAAACGCCAGAATCACCAGAATCGTAAAGGTCAGCACCGGCTCGTTGATTGGCCAGCGGTGAATGCGGGCGACCAGCCTGGGCAAGTAGCGGCGGCCAAGCACCCAGGCCACGCTGATGAAGAAGATCAGCCGGCCGAGGGTGAGCAGCACCGTCCAGATGCTGCCGTCGCTGCTCTGGGTGGCCAGGAAAATCGAGAGCAGCAGCAGGCCGAGAATATCATCGAGCACCGCCGCGCCCATCAGGGTCGTGCCAACCCGCGTGCGCAATTTCCCCAGCTCAAGCAGGGTCTGGGCTGAGATGCTCACGCTCGTGGCGGTCAGCAGCAGTCCCACAAAGATGGCCGGGATCATCGCAAAGCCAAACAGATAGGCGGTGGCGAATCCGCCGCTGAATGGCACGATCACACCTAAAATCGCCGTCCAGGCCGCAGCGCGTCCGGCCTCGCGCAGCTCAGCGGACTCCATACGCAGCCCGGCGATGAACATCAGAAAAATAACGCCAAGCTCCGCCAGATGATGGACCGTGGACTCCAGCGCGATGTTCTCAAAAACCGACCAGTGCATCACGTTGAGCAGGCTGGGGCCAAGGAGCACGCCCGCCAGGAGCTTGCCCAGCACCGTTGGCTGGCCGAGCGCACTGCTGATCGCGCCGCCCAGCTTGGCCACGCCGACCAGGATCAACAACAGCAGAATGAGCTGTACCGTAGGGCTCATAGCGTACCTCCAGCAAGCATTACGCGAAAAAGAACTACGACCCACATTGCACAAAGCCGGGCCACGGCCACCAGCATCTCACTGGTCGTCGCAGCCCTGATGGCCTTATTTGACTGATGAATCGCCACGAGCAGCAGTTTCCAGTGGGGGAGTGACAACGGATTTGAAGTGCCCGCACCCCGCACCCCGGCGCCCTAGACGACCGCCATATGCCCGCGCCGCTCAAAGTCGGCCAACACCCGCTCCTCCAGGGCCGGAACTGTGGCGGCCAGATACAGGCTGGGGCGCACGCCATCGGCGTCGGTACGTTTCTCGACCGCGATCACCAGCTCGCCGCAGCGATACACCGGCAGCTCGCTCTCGCCAGCCGTGATCGTTGTGCCCTCCGCCGTGCAGTGGGCCTTCAGGCGCTCCCACTGCTCCGGCAACAGGCGGTCGGGGCGCAGATCGTAGGTGTCCGGCAGGCGCTTGTCGGCGATCAGAGCCTTGGCGACGGCGCTTTGCAGCTCCAGCACCTCTTTCCCTGTGCCGATCGGCACCGACTGCTGGCGGCTGGCGGCGTAGGTGTACAGCGTCGTGCCATTGCTGAACACCGGCGCCCAGAAATCGGTCTGGTTGGCGACCCGCTTTTTCAGGTACAGCACCGGCCGCTCCAGCTCCAGCGTCGCGGGGTTGACCCCGCGGACGTGGAGCTTGTCGCTCAGCCCCGGCGTCCCCAGCACCCCGGTCAGGTGCAGATAGTCGGTAAGATACTCGCGGACCTTGGCCAGCTCCAGGTGGCGAAACACCGGGCCGCCGGGCGTGGTGGCAAAGACCTCGTCGCCAACCGTGTAGACCGGGTAGTTGGCGTTCGAGCGCCGGGCGACAAACACATAGCTTGGCAGGCGGGCCATATTGATCAAGCCATCGACCAGCGGCTTGGCCAGCGCGGCCAGGCTGGCGACATCCGCCGACTCGACCCGAAACCCGGCCAGCTCGACGTTATAGGTCGCCTGGGCGGCAGCGTAGTGAACCGGGATCTTCAGGGTCGTATCGAGCAAAACCGTATCGGTCAGGTCGCTGATATGCAGTGTGTAGGACGAATCCGTCCCAGCGCCTGGCTCAAGTGTACATTTCATGGCAACACTCCACAGCCTGGACGAGCACAGCTGAGTGCTCGTCCTCAATCAGCCAGCCTACGGGTTGGTCACTGGCGCTGGTTTTACCGTCGCGGCGGCAACCGGGGCCGGGGTTGGCATGTGGGTGCGTTCGCCGGGAGCGCCATTGAACGGCGTGCCAAATTCGGGATACGAGATCGTGCCATGCTCGGAGATATCCAGCCCTTCCAGCTCTTCCTTGGCCGAGACCCGAATGCCAATCGTGGCTTTGAGCAGCCAGAAGACCAGGAACATGGTGCCGAACGCCCACGCGCCGACCGCCACCACGCCCAGCGCCTGGGTGCCCAGCTGGCCCAGGCCACCGCCATAGAACAGCCCGGCGGTATCGCCCATGCCGGTCAGCGCGCCAACGGCGGGCGAGGCGAACAGGCCGACGGCCAGGGTGCCAAAGGCACCGTTGAGCGCGTGCACCGCGATCGCGCCGACTGGGTCGTCAATTTTGAGCGTGTTTTCGATGAAGCTGCTGCCATAGACCAGCACCGCGCCAGCCAGGACCCCAATCGCCAGCGCGCCAACCGGCGCCACACTGGCACAGCCGGCGGTGATGGCGACCAGACCAGCCAGGGCGCCGTTGGCGGCCATCGCGGTATCCGGGCGGCCAGTGCGCAGCCAGTTGATCAGCAGCGCCGAGAGTGCGCCGGTGGCGGCGGCCAGATTGGTGGTCACCGCAATGTAGCCGATGCCCTCGTTCATGCCGGAGAGCGTGCTGCCGGGGTTGAAGCCGAACCAGCCGAACCACAGGATAAACACGCCCAGCACGGCCAGGGTCAGGCTATGGCCGGGGATCACGTTGCTGCTGCCGTCTTTGTTGTACTTACCAATGCGTGGGCCGAGCAAAATCGCGCCGGCCAGCGCGGCCCAGCCGCCGACGCTGTGAACCAGGGTCGAGCCGGCGAAATCCACAAACCCCTGCTTGGCCAGCCAGCCGCCGCCCCACAGCCAGTGGCCGGAGATTGGATAGATCAGGCCGACGATGACCGCGCTGTAGATCAGGTAGGCGCCAAACTTGAAGCGCTCGGCGACCGCGCCCGAGACGATGGTGGCGGCGGTGGCGGCGAAGACCAGCTGGAACAGAAAGCCCGCCCAGTCCTTGCCACTGCCGGCGCCAACCAGAATATCGTTGAGGAAAAAGTTGCTGGTGCCAATGATGCCGCCGGCCGAGGTGCCGTACATCAGGCCAAAGCCGAAGGCAAAGAAGAGCACCGTGCCGACGCAGAAGTCCATCAGGTTTTTCATCAGAATGTTGGCGGCGTTTTTGGCGCGGGTGAAGCCGCTCTCGACCATGGCAAAGCCAGCCTGCATGAAAAAGACCAGAAATGCGGCCATCAGCAGCCAGATCGTGTCAATCTGGGTGGTGACTGGGTCGGGGGCGGCCTCCTGGGCAAACGCAGATTGCGTGCTGAACATGGCTAGTCCGAGAGCGATTGGTAGTGCCCAGAGCAAACGTCGTTTCATCGTGGCCTCCTAAAAACACGACGCACCGCCCTTCTGATTTCTGTTCATTCAGAAGGGCGGTGCGTCAACGCAGCACAAATTGTCAAGCGGGGCAGCAGCGCGAGGCTGCGGTTTGGTTTAATAGATCGGCAGGTAGCGGTCGAGCTCCCACTGCGAGACATACAGGCAGTACTCGCTCCACTCCTGCTGCTTGGCCTCAACATAGCGTTCGTAGATATGTTCGCCAAGGGCAGCTTGAATGAGCGGGTCCTGCTTGAGCGCCTCCAGGGCCTCGCCCAGCGAGCCGGGCAGGGTCTTCAGGCCACGCGCCACCGGGTCAACGTGATACAGGTCCTCTTCGGCGGCGGTTGGTGGCTTCAGCCCGCGCTTGATCCCGTCCAGCCCAGCCGCCAGCATCACTGTGAAGGCGAGATACGGGTTGGCCGATGGGTCGGGGCAGCGCAGCTCCACGCGGGTGGCCTGGGTCGAGCGCCCAGCGCTGATCCGCGGCACCCGCACCAGCGCCGAGCGATTGGTGCGCCCCCAGCTGATGTAGACCGGGGCCTCGTAGCCGGGCACCAGCCGCTTGTACGAGTTGACCAGCGGCGCCAGGATGGCCGCCATCCCTGGGGCATGCTCCAGCAGCCCGGCGATGAAGTTCAGCGCAAGGCCCGACAGACCGCGGTCGCCCTCGCCGTCGTAGAACAGGTTTTTGCCCGTCTCAACGCTGGCAAAGCTCTGGTGGACGTGCATCCCCGAGCCATTCACCCCGGCGATCGGCTTGGGCATAAACGTCGCGTGCAGCCCGTTGATCTGGGCGACCGCCTTGAGGACGGTGCGAAATGTCACCGCGTTGTCGGCGGTGGTGAGGGCGTTGCCGTACTCGAAATCAATCTCGTGCTGGCCGATGGCAACCTCGTGGTGGCTGGCCTCGACCTTGATCCCAAACCCCTGCAGCGCGCTGACCATCTGGCGCCGAATGTGGGTGGCGTAGTCGGTCGAGACATCGAAGTAGCCCGCCGCATCGTGGGGGTGCGGCCGCAGCTCGCCGTTCGGCCCTGGCTTGAACAGAAAAAACTCCAGCTCCGGGCCAGTGTTGTAGATGTAGCCCATCGATTCGGCCTCGGCCATGATGCGCTTCAGCGCCCCGCGCGGGTCGCCGGCAAACGGCTGGCCGTCGGGCGTGTAGACATCGCAGATGAAGCGGGCGGTGGCGTAGTCGCCGGTGCTCTCCCACGGGATCAGCGCGTAGGTGTCCAGGTCCAGCACCAGATACATATCACTCTCGGCGATGCGCGCAAAGCCCTCGATCGACGAGCCATCGAACCAGACCCCATGGTCAAGGGCAGCATGAATCTGCGAAACCGGGATCGTGACATTTTTGATAATGCCTACAATATCGGTGAACTGCAGGTTGATGAACTGCACTCCCTGCTCTTCAATCCTGGCGAGGATTTGGTCTTTTGTCGTTCCCATAGCAGTAACTTTCGTTTTGAGAGATCGATCGGTAAGCGCTATGGTAAGGCACGGCCCAAGCCGATCAATTCGTCAGATCATCCAGATTCTCGACGGTCGCTTTTGTGCAAACTGCACAAAAGATCGAGGCTGAACCGAATCGTTAACCTTAATCAGCCTCGAACACGGCCGCAACGTTGAGCTGAAATCCTTCCAGCAGCGCCGAAGCTGCGGTTTCACCACGGGTGAAGCTGCCGTACTCGGTGTACGTATTGTCAGCGAGGCTGAGAACGGTGATGGTTTCGGTCTGCGGGTTGACGATCCAGTACTCGCTCACCTGAGCGTAGGCATACTCACTCCGTTTGACCAGAAGATCGCGCTCGGGCTTATCGAGGCTGACGACTTCCAGCACCAGATCAGCGCCAAGCCAAAAGCGGTTCTGGCGGCGTGGGTCGGCGGCGTCGCATAGGAGCAGCAGATCTGGCTCGCGGAATGTGCCTTCGCGAATGTGCATCCGCAGGGGCGCGATCAGCAC